>NZ_JBHVBL010000064.1:0-17325 GCF_042668165.1 Arthrobacter sp. NPDC057388 | reverse complement strand
GCCCCCTGACGCATGCGTCAGGGGGCGGCGGTATGCGAAGCCCGGCTGGCTCTGGCTTCAGGCCGGGCTAGGCCCTGGTCAAGGCGTCGTCGTCGCGGTCGTCGAGATCGCCTGAGTAGCCGTCCACTGCGGCTTTGGCGCCGGCGAACTTCTCATTGAGGCGGGAGTGCCGCTGCCCGTAGGCGAAGTAGATGGCAATGCCCAGGGCCAGCCAGATGCCGAAGAAGATCCAGGTCTCCACGGCAAGGTTGGTCATCAGGTACAGGCACAACACGGCGGAAAGGACGGGAAGCACCTTGCCGAACGGGACCCGGAAGGCGGGCTTCAGGTCCGGGCGCTTCTTGCGCAGCACGAGGATGCCCAGGCTGACCATGACGAACGCGGACAGCGTTCCGATGTTGATCATTTCCTCGAGCAGGTCCACGTTGGTGAGGCCGGCAACCAGGGCGACGGCGGCACCGCAGATGATCTGCAGCCGGACCGGTGTGGAGCGCTTTTCGCTGGTCTTGGAAAGGGAGCGGGGCAGCAGGCCGTCGCGGCTCATCGCCAGCACTACGCGGGCCAGACCCATCAGCAGCACCATGATCACGGTGGTCAGGCCCACCAGGGAACCAAACGCGATTACCTTCGCGGCGTCCGTGTTTCCGACGGCTTCGAAGGCCGTGGTGAGGGTGGGGCTCTCCGCCTCGGCGAGCTGCGTGTAGGACACCATGCCGGTCAGCGCAAGCGACACCAGAATGTACAGCAGGGTCACCAGGGCCAGGCCTCCGAAGATGCCGCGGGGCAGCGTCTTCTGCGGGTTCTTGACCTCTTCAGCGGAGGTGGCCACCACGTCGAAGCCGATGAAGGCGAAGAACACGAGGGCTGCACCGGCGAAGATGCCGAGGGTGCCGTACTGTGCGGGGGCAGCGCCGGTGAGGAAGCCGAAGAACGACTGCTTCATGACGTCGGCGGCGCCGGCGTTGGCCGTGGGCTCAGACGCCGGGACGAAGGGGGTGTAGTTGGAGAACTTCACGTAGGTGAAGCCGACCACGATCACGAAGACCACCACGCCGATTTTGATGAGCGTGAAGATGTTGCCCACACGGGCCGAGAGCTTGGTTCCGAGCACCAGCAGCACGGTGAAGACGGCAACGATGAGGAAGGCGCCCCAGTACAGGTCAACGCCGCCAATGGAGATGGCAGGCGGCATCTCCACACCCATGAGCGCGAAGACCTTGCTGAGGTAGATGCCCCAGTACTTGGCGATCACGGCTGCCGCGGTGAAGAGTTCCAGGATGAGGTTCCAGCCGATGATCCAGGCCAGGATCTCGCCCATGGTGGCGTAAGTGAAAACGTAGGCGGAGCCGGCTACCGGGATGGCGGTGGCGAATTCGGCGTAGCACATGATCGCCAGGGCACAGGTGATGGCGGCGACCAGGAAGGAGATGGTGACAGCGGGGCCGGCGAAGTTCGCAGCGGCTTTGGCGCCCACTGAGAAGATGCCCGCACCGACGGCAACAGCGACGCCCATGATCATGAGGTCCCAGGTGCTCAGGGAGCGCTTCAGCTTGCGTCCGGGCTCATCGGCGTCGGCGATTGACTGCTCGATGGATTTGGTCCGGAAAAGATTCATTGGAAGTCCACGATCCTGATAGGGGATGGAAACAGACCTATCAAGTGTAGTGTCCATCCAGTGGACGGCCATATTTGTCTCGAATAACGAGACAGACAGCAGGAAAAACCACGCCCGGCCCTCTCCCGCGCTGCGGCTGCGCGGTGTGGAGGGCCGGGCGTGGGGTCCGGTGAAATTACGCGTCAGAGAATGGGATGGGTGGGGAGTGCCGGGCTGCGGACTGCATTGGCAGCCGCAGCCCCGCCGCTCCTATCGCGTCCCTGTCCTGAAGATCCAGGCCCCTGATCCGAGCGGGTTCCCGGCCAGGTCCCTGATGGCGGTTGTCCCGCCCGTCAGTGCGAACCTGTACTGGGTGTTGGCCAGCAGGGTCGTCGACGGGTTGAGGGTCGCGGTCCGCGTGGCGGCGTTGTACGAGACAACGGCGTTAACAACTGCACCATTGGACTGCTGGATGAGACGGACGGTGGTCCCGTTCACGCCGGTAACTCCCTCGCTGAACCTTGCCGTCATATTGGCGGTGCGGCTCACGTTCGTGGCGCCGCCGCCGGGCGACAGTGCCACAACCGTCGGAGCGGGACCGGTGGTGAACTGCCATGCCGAGTTCGCCATGGTGTTGCCGGCGGTGTCACGGACTGCGACAGCCGCGGCTGCCCCCGAGACTGAGACCGTGTAGGTCCGGTCGGCGAGGAGGTTGGCGTTCGGGTTCACCGTTGCCGTCCGCGTCGCGTTGTTGTACGTGACCGTGGCGGGGACGGCGGTGGTGCCGAGTCGCAGTACCACTGAGGTGTTGGTGACGTTGGTGACAGGCTCACTGAACGTCACGGCGAGGTTGTTCGTCTGGCTGACGGACCTGGCGCCCGCGGCAGGCGTCCTGGCAGTGATGGTCGGCGCCACGAACTCGGTCCGCGGCGTAACGAGCGCGCTGCGGGCCGAAGGTGCCCCCGTGCCGGCCGCATTGATCGCCGAGACATCGAACGTGTAGCCGGTGCCGTTGATCAGTCCGGTGACAACCGTGTTCGTCACGTTGCCCACAATCACTTCGCGGGCCGGAGTGGTGCCCGTTCCCACGAAGACGCGGATCCGGTGCTGCGTGATGGCCGGGGCGTTGGCAACCGTCGCTGGGGCGGTCCACCTCACCGTGGCCTGTGCATTTCCGGCCGATGCCGTGCCGATGGTCGGAGCGCCCGCGACTGCCGGGACTGCGGGAGTGACTTCGTTGGACAGCGCCGAGAAGTCGCTGGTGCCGATCGCGTTCAGTGCCCGAACCTGGAACCGGACAGGGGTTCCGTTGGTCAGGCCAGTGACCACGAGGCTGGTGGCACCGGCGTCTGCCGTCCGAAGTGCGCCTACCTGGGCGCCTGAACGGTCGACCACCCGCACCTGGAAGCTGGTGGCCACGCCGCCTGCCGCCGGGGTGAAGTTGACCGTTGCCTGGCCATTCCCGACTGTGGCTGCGCCGATGACGGGGGCCGCCGGAGCAACGGTGTCCGAGAACACGAGGCGTTCGATGTTCCGCAGGGTGTCCGTGCCGTCCGTACCGGTGTTGTCGGTCACCGTGGTGGTTGACCCCGGCGAACCAAGGGCGGCAGGGGCGCCATTGGCACCGATAGTGCTCACGGTGTAGTTGATTTCCGGACCGGAGAACACTGCTGAGTCCGTTCCACCGGAGGCCGTGAGGATTTCGCGGACGGCCACGATGTCGCCGGGGTTCACAGTTCCAGCGAACACAGCTTCCTGGAGCGTCGGACCGAACAACTTGCCGTCTGCACCCTTCTGGTACTGGCTGGTCATCGCGCTCTGGCCCGGGCCATCGGCAGCGGCGCTGCCGATCTCGACGTTCCGATCATCCGGGTTCCGGACACTGAGCCGGACGGAAAGGTACCGGTCGCCGTCGATGATGTCGTTGGCGCCGCGGCCCTCAAGAAGGTCGGAACCGCCGCCACCAAGGAGGATGTTGCCTTCGCCCCAGACGTTCGTACCGGTGAGGACCGGGCAGTCCTTGGATGCCGAAGCTGCCTCAACATCGGACTTCAGCGTCGGGAAGGCCGAAACCAGGTCGCTAAGCCCGTTAATCCGGCCAACACCTTCCTGGTCCAGAACGTTGCAGCCGATGAAGCCGCCGCCTCCGACGGCGCTGGGAACAACGTCGTCGCCGCGGATCTTGTCATCGAACTTCCAGCCCGAGGCCGCCTCAACTTCGTTGAACTTGTCGCGGACATCAACGCTCAGGATGTCAAGCGGAACAAGCGGCAGGTCAAGATCCAGGTTCTGCGGCTGGGGATCCCCAAGGCCGATCTCCCAGTCGTAGCCGGAGGCTCCTGCAACCTTTTCGATGCCGGGACCGCCGAGACCGATGTCATCGCCGCCCTCCATGTCGTAGTCGTCGTCGCCGCCCTGGCCGATCAGGATGTCGTGTCCGGGCTTCTGCGAGTCATCGAGGAAGAACAGGTTGCCGCTGTCCCCCTGCATGAGGTCGGGCTGGTCTCCGCCTTCTTCCCAGTCATCGCCGCTGTCGCCGAATGCTGCGTCAAGGCTCTGACCGAGCATGATGAAGTCGTCACCGGTGCCGCCGAAGGTCTCGTTGGCATTGGCTCCGCCGTTGGTGAAGTCGTTGCCATCGCCAGCCATGATGATGTCCAGGCCGGGCCCGGCGTCGATCGCGTCGTTGCCGGGTCCGCCCTTCGGGACGTCGTCGCCTGCGAGGTCGGTGATGATGTCATCACCTTCGCCGCCGAGTGCGACGTCGGCTCCGTCACCACCTTCGATGATGTCGTTGCCCTCACCACCCCAGAACGTGTCACTGTCGTTGCCGCCATAGACACGGTCCACGCCGGCAGTGCCGTTGTAGACGCTCTGGCCGTTGATGCCGGAGGGATCAACGGTGTTCCTCGCACGGTACTTGATGGTGCCGTCGGCCATACGGACCAGGACAGCGGACTCATCGCATTCTGAGTCCGGATCGTCCGCAACGGTATTGCCGCTGGCCGCGAAGCCTTCGGCGGTGCCTGCCAGCTTCTTCAGTTCAAACTTGCAGTCCGAGGTGGCGAACGCGTCCGCCTTGAGGCTCTTCACGTTCGTGTTGCGCATCATCATCTCCGCAAAGGAGTTACCTTCCAGTTGCGCCCGCAGGTTCATGCCCGGCGTGCGTGCCAGGTAGTAGAGGCGGTCACCGTTCTGCAGATCGGTCAGCTGGTTCTCGAAGACGTAGTTGAACGTGCTGCCCAGCAGGCCGCCAAACACGACGGTCTGCTCAGCGAGGCCGCCGATCCAGAGGTCGACGTTGTCGAGGCCGGTCTTGGAGTTGACGCCGTCGTTGGACCAGTTCGTGCCCGTGCTGTTCATGAAGTCCGCAGCGTCAGCCGGGGGGACCTCGCCTGATTCCGGTTTCACGATCAGCCGCGCGGCCTCCCTCTTGGCGGCGGCCGTGGTTGCCCCGGTGATGGAGGGGTGCAGGCCATAGGCGGCGACGAAGTTGACGAGCGACTCCGGGTGCTTGAGGTTCTCGCCGAAGTCCACCCAGTTGGTGTAGGGCTTCAGCTGGCCGTCATTGGTCTTATTGAAGATCTCACGGCGAAGCACGTTCAGCCGCGGAATACCTTCAGAACGTGCCCGCGTCATGTTGATGGTTGCGAGGTCCATGGGCAGGCCCAGCAGGTTGTTGCGGAGTGTGTCAGTGACGAACTCGTCCAGTTCGTTGCCCGCCTGGTCCGACATTCCCATGATGATGCTTCCGGCGGCCTCTTCCGAGGTGAGCGCGCCGGCAGGGCCGCCGTTGGTGTACTCCGGCGGGTTCAGGAAACCATCGAGCAGCGAGATGTCGTTCTGGCTGCCCTTGGTGTCGTCAGACGTGCCGAACACGGTGTCGGGGCCTGCACCGTCCTCGTTCCTGCGCGAGATGGTTTCGGTCAGCATGGAGTGGCCGAAGCGGTAGACGGCGTGGGCGAATTCAGCCTTGACCGCCGGGTTGAGTTCCGTCTGGGTGAAAGCGAACGGTTCAAAGGGGTTGATCGCCGGCTGCACCTTGCGGGCGAACTCCTCGAAGACCAGGTGCTGGTACTCCATTTCCGTGATGAACCGTGCGGCCTGGAAGAGGCGCTCACCGTTCCAGCCGTCAGCAGGAACATCGGCGCTGCCTGCGCCCGTAAGTGACTTCCATTCCTTCAGGGCCTCCACTCCTCTGGCGGACGTGTCGGTGGTGAGCACGTTCTTGATGTCACCGACAAGCCGGTCGTGCTCGGAGTGGAAAATCTGGTGGATCGCCGTCAACCCGATGTTCTCGTTGACGCGGCCGTCACCTGCGATGAAGTGCGCGTTCAGCATCTCGTCGTCGTAGGTGCCGGGTACCTGGCTGGCGAAGTCGGCCGAGGCTGTGTTGTCCGCATCGGGCGTCGGCATAACCTTGGGAGTCGCGGGGTTGTGGTCCGTGTCCTGTGGTGACGGGTCTGCGTTGTGCGCGATGTCCGTGAGGAACGGGGTGTCAAAGTACTTGACGTTGGCCGGTACCTTGGTGCCCTTACCTTCGTTGTCGGCGCGGTTGGCTTCAACGAGTCCGCCCGCGGTCACGAACTGCGGAAGTCCGCGTTCCGGGCCGGGGATGAACTTGCCGTAGGGGTCCGCGGCGATCATGGGAACGTTCAGTACGTCCTTGTCCTCGAGAAGGATGCCGAGACGCTCCGATGCCTGCTTTTTGGTCGTCTCCCAGGTAGCCATGCCGCCGGCGGTAGGGCCAGCGGGACCACCGAGCAGCTTGCCCGTTGAAACCGGCTTGCCGTCGGCGTTGTCGACGTATTCCCGCAGGAACACCTGGTGTGACGAGTGCGAGGTGTAGGTCTGGCTCTGGTCGACCCAGGGTGAGTCCGTGTTGTTCGCGTCCTGGATATCGTCGGCACTCTCATCGGCAGGAGTGGCGGGGTTATCGCCCAGGACGCCGTCCGGGCCGGGCTGGTTCTGGCCGCGGGTCAGCACCATGAAAGCCTGGCTGGCGGGGACTTCATCACCGGTGTTGGCTTTGCCGTCAGGGCCCACGGTGCGCAGCGGATCATCCGCCTTCAGGGGCACGTAGACAGTTCCGCCGCTCTTGACGGTCTGGTCCACGCCGTGGTCGAAAAACTGTCCGAACAGGGTGAACATCGAGTTGTAGGGTGGGGAAAGACCGACGTCGGTGGTCACGTTCTCGATGAACAACGTGCTGTTCGACGGCACGCAGTTCGCCGGCTCGCCAACGACGGGCGGCGTGGCCAGGGGGTCCGGGTCTTTCGTGCAGGGAATAACGCCTTCGTTGCCCTGCGTCCGAACGGGGTTGCCTGCTGCAGCAACTGCCGCCGGGTTCCTCGAGGTCTGGTCAACGATCAGGTTGCTGATCACGCGGGGCTCCGAGTCGAAAACGTTGCCCTTCTTTTGCGCGTACGACGTCGACTGGGAAGGCCCAAAGCCGGGAGGCGAGTTCTCGGCGCCCTTGAACACCGGCGTGGTCAGGCGCGGGAATTTCTGGTCAGCCGCACCGAACGTCTCCTGGCCCGGCTGAAGGTTGTTGCACGACCCGTCCACCGTCCGCAGACCCGCCGAGACGAGGGGGCTCGGGATCTGGTCGGGCCCCGTGCCGATCAGAGTGCCGCACAGATTGTCCGGGGTATAGGTTGCAGCGTGCCGCTCGGCAATCTTGATCTGCTTCAGGATGAAGGAGAGATCAGAAGCCGTGATGGTGAAACCTTCCCCCACCGGCGCCTGGACTGCGTTGGCTGCCACCACGGGAAGTCCCATGGCGACTGGCATCATCAGTGTGGTTGCTGCCGCAACCGTCTTAATGGAGAACGTTTGTTTGCGGTGCTTCTTGCGTCGTTGACGCCGGTTTGTTGGTGGATTGGTGGGTGAAGCGGATCGACTTTGATCCGCTCCCCCCTCTGACTTCCATGCTGAGACATTCATGGCACACCTGCCGCTAGGAGGGTTATGACCGTGCCATCGTCTGTGGCTCTGCCCGTGAAAACCTTGTGGAAGCGGCCGGACCGAATCTATTTACCCCCTGAAGCCACCCAAATTGGGGGTTTCCAATCACTGGATTAACCGGCATCGCACGGGTGGGGCCGCCAGTCTGCGGCCCCACCCGTGCACCATTTGCCGGAAGTATTACGTCCTGGATCCGGGTTCTCTTACACCGGCCAATCCATGAGCGTGGAGCGGATCAGGAAACGCTTGCCCTCCGGTGCTTCGACCGAAAACCCGCTGCCCCGGCCGTCCACCACATCCACCGTCAGGTGGGTGTGGCTCCAGTAGCCGAACTGTTCCCTGGACATCCAGAACTCCAGCGGCTGGCCGCCGTCGTCCGCGGAACCTGACCCTCCGCCGTCGTTCGCGGAAATATCAAACCGCCCCAGCAGCACGTCCGAGTCACCGGTGAGGAAGTCCCCGCTCGGATAGCACATGGGCGCGGAGCCGTCGCAGCAGCCGCCGGACTGGTGGAACATGAGCGGCCCGTGCCGCGCCCAGAGCTTCCGCAGCAGCGTCACCGCGTCGGCGGTGAGCGCCACCCGGGAAAAAGCCTCCCCGGGCAGCGTCACCGCGGCGTCCAGCCTGGCGCCCATCAGAACCGCAGCACCACGCGGCCGTCGATCTTCGCGTGCTTCATCTCATCGAAGACCGCATTGACCTCCGAGAGTTCCCGTGTGGACACCGTGGGGTGGATCTTGCCCTGCGCGTAGAAATCCAGTGCCTCCTCCAGGTCCTGCCGGGTGCCCACGATGGAGCCGCGGACGGTCAGGCCCTTGAGCACGATCTCGAAGATCGGTGCCGGGAAGTCGCCCGGCGGCAGCCCGTTGAACACGATCGTGCCGCCGCGGCGCGCCATGCCGATGGCCTGGCCGAAGGCCGACGGGTGCACGGCCGTGACCAGGACTCCGTGGCAGCCTCCGGTTTCACGCTGGATGACTTCCGCGGGATCCTCGTGCAGCGCGTTGACGGTCAGCTCGGCGCCGTGCTTGCTGGCGAGGGCCAGTTTGTCGTCCGCGATATCGACGGCGGCGACGCGCAGTCCCATGGCCACGGCGTACTGGACGGCGATGTGCCCCAGGCCGCCGATGCCCGAGATGGTGACCCACTCCCCCGGCTTGGCCTCGGTCATTTTCAGTCCCTTGTAGACCGTGACGCCGGCACAGAGCACCGGGGCCACCTCCACGGGATCAGAGCCCGCCGGTATCCGGGCTGCGAAACGGCTGTCCACCAGCATGTACTCGCCGAAGGATCCGTCCACGCTGTAGCCGGCGTTCTTCTGGGCCTCGCACAGCGTTTCCCACCCGGTGCGGCAGTACTGGCAGTCGCCGCAGGCGGACCACAGCCAGGCATTGCCCACCAGGTCGCCGACGGTGAGGTCGGTCACTCCCTCACCGAGCGCAACCACCTCGCCCACGCCTTCGTGGCCGGGCACGAAGGGAGGTGACGGCTTGACAGGCCAGTCCCCTTCGGCGGCGTGAAGGTCGGTGTGGCAGACCCCGGTGGTGATCAGCCTGACCAGGGCCTGTCCGCGGCCGGGCGTGGGAACGGGGATGTCCTGGATCTGGAGGTCCTTGGCGAATTCGGATACTACGGCTGCTTGCATTGTCGTCGTCATTGGCGAAATCCTTGCGTCGTTGAATCGGTTGTTTGGGTTTAGAAGAAGCCGAGCTTGTTTTCGCTGTAGCTGACCAGCAGGTTCTTGGTCTGCTGGTAGTGGTCCAGCATCATGGCGTGGTTCTCGCGCCCGATGCCCGAGGACTTGTAGCCGCCGAACGCGGCACCGGCCGGGTAGGCATGGTAGTTGTTGACCCAGACGCGGCCGGCCTGGATCTCCCGGCCCGCCCGGTATGCGACGTTGCCGTTGCGGGACCAGACGCCGGCGCCGAGGCCGTAGAGGGTGTCGTTGGCGATGCCCATGGCGTCGTTGTAGTCGCTGAAACGG
Source organism: Arthrobacter sp. NPDC057388 (assembly GCF_042668165.1). NCBI lineage: Bacteria > Bacillati > Actinomycetota > Actinomycetes > Micrococcales > Micrococcaceae > Arthrobacter > Arthrobacter sp. NPDC057388. The sequence goes on along the minus strand of NZ_JBHVBL010000064.1, from coordinate 7,780 downwards.
GTCACGGACACCACGGGGCCGAAGATCTCCTCCTGGAAGATGCGCATCCGGTTGTGGCCCTCGAAGACCGTGGGCTGGATGTAGTAGCCGCCGGCCAGGTCTCCGGACAGCTCGGCGCGTGCCCCGCCGGTGAGGACCTTGGCGCCCTCCTGCTTTCCGATGTCGATGTAGGAGAGGATCTTCTCCAGCTGGTCGTTGGAGGCCTGGGCTCCGATCTGGGTTTCGGTGTCCAGCGGGTTTCCCTGGATGATCTTCTCGGTCCGGGCCAGGGCATCGCCCATGAAGGAGTCGTAGATGCCTTCATGGACCAGGGCGCGCGACGGGCAGGTGCAGACCTCGCCCTGGTTGAAGGCGAAAAGCGCGAAGCCTTCAAGCGCCTTGTCATAGAAGGCGTCGTTGGAGTCCGCGACGTCGTTGAAGAAGATGTTCGGGCTCTTGCCGCCGAGCTCCAGCGTCACAGGGATCAGGTTGTTGGAGGCGTACTGGCTGATCAGCCGCCCGGTGGTGGTTTCGCCGGTGAAGGCGATCTTGCGGATCCGCGGGCTCGAGGCGAGCGGTTTGCCGGCCTCGACGCCGAAGCCGTTGACCACGTTGACCACGCCGGCCGGCAGCAGGTCGCTGATGAGCTCGATCAGGACCAGGATCGACGTCGGCGTCTGTTCGGCGGGTTTGAGGACGACGGCGTTGCCCGCCGCGAGCGCGGGGGCCAGCTTCCAGACGGCCATCAGGATGGGGAAGTTCCACGGGATGATCTGGCCCACGACGCCGAGCGGCTCGTGGAAGTGGTAGGCGGTGGTGTCGTCGTCGAGCTGGGACAGCCGGCCCTCCTGGGCACGGACGGCGGAGGCGAAGTAGCGGAAGTGGTCGGCAGCCAGCGGGATGTCCGCGTTGAGGGTTTCCCGGACGGGCTTGCCGTTGTCCCAGGTCTCCGCGACGGCGAGCAGTTCGACGTTGGCCTCGATGCGGTCCGCGATCCTGTTCAGGATCGCGGCGCGTTCGGCCACAGAGGTTTTGCCCCAGGAGGGAGCCACCTTGTGCGCGGCGTCCAGGGCGAGTTCGATGTCCTCGGCGGTGCCGCGGGCCACCTCACAGAAGGGCTTGCCGGTGACGGGGGTGATGTTCTCGAAGTACTGGCCCTTCACGGGGGCAACCCATTCGCCGCCGATCCAGTTCTCGTAGCGGTCCTTGAACGTGACCTTCGAACCTTCGGTGCCGGGCTGTGCGTAAACGGTCATTGCTAGCTCCTTTGCTGTGCAACACGGAGGCGATATCTCGTGGTGATCGCCGATGCACCGAGCCTAGGAGCGGGCAGGTTGCAGCCAGGTTGCGAGGTCAGTCGAAGGGCAGGTGGTGGGCCCAGCGCCGATGTTAAGCGCCCAGTTCGGCTTCCAGCCGCTCCAGGTCGGCGACGACGGCGGCCCGCTTGGGTGAGCGGGGCGGCAGGAGTTTTAGCGCGGCACGGCGCACGCCCGCGTCGTCCGCGGCCTCCGGCAGTTCGGCGTACTTGAGCAGTGAGTCGGCGCTGCCGTCGGTCAGGACGGCCTCGCGCAGCAGCGCGGACACCCGGTTCCGGAGCTCGACGACGCCGGGCGCCTCCGAGCGGGGCAGGACGGCGCCGCGGTAGATGTCGAGGGCGATGCGGTGCGCGCCGCGCTGCAGGCAGGTGAGCACCTGGCTGCTGTCCGGCAGCAGGTCCATGGGCAGCCGGTACGGCCGGGACTCCGGCACCGCGGCGGGGTTCAGCTGCTGCAGGACCTTCCGGAGGCGCACCATCTCGGCGCGCAGGGTGATGGTGGAACCGTCCCCCGGATAGAGGAGGACGCACAGTTCCTCGGCGCTGAGCCCGTCCGGGTGCGTGCTGAGCAGGGCCAGGATTTCACTGTGCCGGGCGGAAAGCACCACGCTGCGGCCCTCGATGCTGAGCAAGGCCTGGTCGCGGCCCAGCAGCTGCAGGCTGTTCCGGTACAGGCTGCCTTCCCGGGCGGAACCGCCGGCCGCCCCCGGACCCGGGTGCCGCCGTCGTGCTTTAGTGCGTTCCTGTTCGGCGGCCAGCTGGAGGCGTTCGACCCGCAGCTGGGCCTGCGCCGCCGCCACCGTGGCCTCCACGAGGGAGAGCGTGTGCGGTGCGACGGCCGCCTCGGTGCCGGTGATGTCCACGACGCCGAGCAGCGCGCCGGAGTCGGGGTCCTGGAACGGCACCGCGGTACAGCTCCACGGGTGGACGGAGCGCTTGTAGTGTTCGGCGCCGGAAATCTGGATGCCACGGCCCAAAGCGAGGGCGGTGCCGGGCGCGCTGGTGCCCACGGTAGCCTCCGACCAGTCCGCGCCGGGAACGAACATCATGCCCTCGGCGCGGCTCCGCACACCGGTATCGCCTTCCACCCAGAGCAGCCTGCCCACCTCGTCGCCGACGGCCACCAGCAGGCCGCTGTCGTGGCTTGGCCGAATGAGGAGCTTCTGGATCACGGGCATGATGGCGGCCAAGGGGTGCTGCCGCCGGTACTCCTCGAGCTCGTCCGGGGCGATGGCCAGCGGGGCCTCGGGGAGGTCCGGGTTGGCGCGCAGCCTGGCGGACCGCTGCCAGGATTCGCGGATCAGGCTGCGCAGGCCCGGGATCTCCTCCGCGTCCGGGAAGGCTTCGGCCCGGGTGCTGCTGTCCAGGAGTTCGTGGCCTGCCAGGGCGCGGCGCTGCAGCAACACCGAATCCGTGGTCTCGGGTGCCGCCGGCTGGATCAGGTTCTTCATCGAACTCCCACTCGCCCAAACGCTTGCCCGCGACATTCTAGTCCACCGCACGGGCCCGGCAGAAGGTGCACAGGGGCTGGAGTTTTTGTACAGATACTCGGGTTTGAAACGTGCCAAACGGCCATTATCTGTACAAAAACTCCTCAGCCGGGAGGAGGGTCAGGCGCGGGAGATCCGGATCATGTCCTCGCGCGGCACCACCTTGATGCGTTCGCGCACCACGCCGTCCGAAGCGGCGGATTCCGACCACGACGCGCCGAGGGCTTCCTCGTGGGCGTTCAGCTTGTTCCAGCCCTCCCAGGTGGTGTACTCGATGCCGCGCTCCTCGAGCAGGTCGATGATCGCCTGCGGATCGGGGTTCTGCGCCGGCGGCAGGGTGAGCCGGTCTTCGAGGAGGAAGCCGATGGTTTCCAGGGCGTCGCCCTTTGTGTGCCCGATCAGACCGACGGGTCCGCGCTTGATCCAGCCCGTGGTGTAGATGCCGGGGACGGGATTCCCGTTGGCGTCCAGGACGCGGCCGCCCTCGTTGGGGATGACGCCGCGCTTTGCGTCGTATTCCAGCTCGTCCAGCGCGGAGCCGTGGTACCCGATGGCCCGGTACACCGCCTGCACCGGGTAGTCGATGAACTCCCCCGTGCCCTTGACGTTGCCGGTGCCGTCAAGCTGCATGCGCTCAAACTTGATGCCGGCCACCTTGCCGGAGCCGCCGTCGGCGGACTCGCTCCCGTAAATCTCGACCGGGCTGTGCAGGAAGTGCAGGTGCAGCCGGCGCGACGACGGCTGTTCAGACTCGGCATGCTCCTCGACGAGCCAGTTGGTCATGGTGTTCACCATGGTCTTGGTCTGGTTGTTGCTCCGGATCGCGTCGTCGGAGGCCTCGTCGAACTCGAAGTCCTCCGGGTACAGCACAATGTCGACGTCGCGGGCGTGGCTGAGTTCGCGCAGCTCCAGCGGCGTGAACTTCACCTGGGCAGGGCCCCGGCGGCCGAAGACGTGGACATCGGTGACTGGTGAGTTCTTCAGGGCCTGGTAGACGTTGTCCGGGATCTCGGTGACGAGGAGCTCGTCGGCGTGCTTCACCAGCATCCGTGCCACGTCGAGGGCCACGTTGCCGTTGCCGATCACCGCGATTTCCTTGGCGTCCAGCGGCCATTCGCGCGGAACGTCCGGGTGCCCGTCGTACCAGGACACGAAATCCGCGGCGCCGAAGGAGCCCTCCAGGTCAATGCCGGGGATGTCCAGGTCGGCGTCCTTGATGGCGCCCGTGGAAAAGATGACGGCGTCGTAGAAGGCGCGGAAGTCGTGCAGCGTGAGATCCCGGCCGTACGTGACATTGCCCAGGAACCTGATGTCGCCGCGGTCCAGGACCTTGTGCAGGGCGTTGACGATGCCTTTGATGCGCGGGTGGTCCGGGGCCACGCCGTAGCGGATCAGGCCATAGGGTGCCGGGTAGGCCTCGAAGAGATCGATGCTCACCTCAAAGTCGCCGTCCTTGACCTCGTTGGACTTGGTCAGGATGTCCGCGGCGTAGACCCCCGCGGGTCCTGCGCCGACGATCGCGACGCGGAGCGGGCGCTTGGCCGTGGATTCAGCTGTGTTGGACACCGTAAGCCCTTCCGGAACGGGAGACCGCGCCCCAGCGGCGCGCAGTTTTCAATTCTAATTGTCCGCCCGGCCGGGCGTCCCGCCCGTGACGGCGCACTGCGGCCCGTGACGGACTGCGGCCCTTCAGCGGGGGTGCGGAAGGCATTACGACGGCGGCCCCGGCATCCGTGGGCACGCACCGGCCGCTTTGGCCGCGTCAGCCGCTCTTGCGCAGGGCCACCACGTCGCCTTCGCGGTACAGCAGTGCGCGCAGTTCCGACTCCGCCGAATCCAGGCGCTTGGGGTCGATGGTCTCGCCGGCCGCGAAATGGTCCAGCAGCCGGGGGTCAACGTAGCTTTTGCGGGCGATGGACGGCGTGTTGCCCAGCACCGCGGCCGCCTCCATCATGGCGACGCTGATGGCCCGTTTCCGCTTCGCCTCCGTTTTCTGCGGCCCGCTCCGGGCGAGGCTGACGGCTGCCGCTGCAGTGCCGCGCAGGGTCCGGAAGTCCTTCGCCGTGAAGTCGTCGCCCGTGCGCTCCTTCACGTAGCTGTTGATGTCGGCGCTGCTCACCGGGTGCCAGGTGCGGCCGTCCTTGTAGGCCAGCAGCCGCGCGTTGCCGCCGCGTTTCTTGAGGGTCCGGGCCAGCGGAGCGAGGTCCGGGTCGATGATCTGGGACTCCCAGGTCTTGCCGCTTTTGGCGGGGAAGCTGAGGTACAGGGAATCCTTCCGGACGCGCACGTGCGCGCAGAGCAGGGTCGCGAGACCGTGGCTGCCGTTTTCGTTCGTGTACCGTTCCGACCCCACCCGCAGCGACCCGGTATCCAGCATCCTGAAAGCGGCGGCCAGAACGCGTTGCCGGGTGACGCCGTCGGATCTTAGGTCCATCGTGACCAGCCGGCGGGCGGTGGGCAGGGACTCGGCGAGCTGGAGCGCGCGGTCGAATTTCAGGCGGTCTTTCCGTTCGCGCCACTCCGGGTGGTAGATGTACTGCCGGCGGCCGACGGCATCCGTTCCCACGGCCTGGATGTGGCCGTTCTCGAAGGGCGCTATCCACACGTCCGTCCAGGCGGGCGGAATGCCGATGCTTTCCAGCCTGTCCCGAATCGGCCCGGGCGGCAGCGTGGAGCCGTCAAGGTCCCGGTAACTGAAGCCGCTGCCCGCCCGCACCCGACGGTAGCCGCGGCCGGAGGAGTTGCTGCGGCGGAGCCTCATGGGGCCGTCATCCCGTGCTGAGTCGTACTCATAATGGCAAGCCTACTGACTAATTTGCTGTCGCAGGAAAAAATCCCTGCCGATGGCAGCCGGAATACCCCTCCCTGGGATGGTGTTATGGATCTTGTGCCAAACCCCGACGGATCAATCTCCTCCACTGTTTCAGCTGGCCGCACCTCCGGCTCCGCGCCGCCCGCTCAGCCAGGTGCACCAAAGGCGGTGGATAAAGACACGACGGCGGGAATCCTGTTCGGTGTTGGCGCGTACGGGCTGTGGGGACTGCTGCCCCTGTACTTCTTCGTTCTGCAGCCCGCCGGAGCGGTGGAAATCGTGGCCAACCGTGTGGTGTGGTCGCTGCTCTTCTGTGCCCTCCTGATCACGGTTACCCGGGCGTGGCGCGTTTTGGGTGCCGCCCTGCGGAACCGCTCCGTGCTCGCAACGCTGGCCGTCGCCGCAGGCCTCATCGCGGTGAACTGGCTGACGTACACCTACGGCGTCACCACGGGGCAGGCGGTGGAGACCTCGCTGGGCTACTTCATCAACCCGCTGGTGTCCGTCCTCCTCGGCGTGTTCGTGCTCAAGGAAACGCTGCGCCCGCTGCAGTGGGCCGCCGTCGGAATCGGATTTGTCGCCGTCGGCGTGCTGACCGTGTCCTACGGGAAGCTGCCCTGGATCGCCCTGACGCTGGCCGTCAGCTTCGGCCTGTACGGCTTCGTGAAGAAGCGGGTGGGACCGCGGGCCGACGCCGTTACCAGCCTCACCGTGGAGTCCATCGTCCTCGCTCCCCTGGCCGCTGCCACGATGGTTTTCCTCGCGGTCACCGGCTCTGCCTCCCTGACCACCCAGGGCCCCGCGCACTTCTGGCTGCTCCTGGCGTCCGGCGTCATCACCGCCGTGCCGCTGGTGTTCTTCGGGGCCTCCGCCCGCCGGCTGCCGATGACCACCATCGGTCTGCTGCAGTACTTCGCCCCGGTGCTGCAGTTCATCGTGGCCCTCGTGGTGTTTCGTGAAGCCATGACGCTGGAGCGCTGGATCGGGTTCGGCGTCGTCTGGCTGGCCCTGCTGGTGCTCACCGTGGACATGCTGGCTGCGACCCGGAAGAACTCCGCGGCCAAGCGGCTCGCCCGCAAGGAAGCGCGAGCGGACACTTAAGGCCCGTCAGGAAGCCGCGGGGAAAGGTCAGGGGGCCGAGTCCGCGCGGTCGTAATCGCGCGGGACCACCACCATGGGAACCGGCAGCGCCCGCAGCACCTTGTTGGCTGTGCTGCCCAGGAACATCCGGTTCTTCTCGGCCAGGCGGGAGGAACCCACGATGAGGATCTCGCCGTCGTCCCATTCGAGCCCGTCGATGGCCTCCTCAATGGTGCGGCCGTGGGCCACCGCCACTCCAACCTCGTGCCCGGCCGGGACCTTCCCCGACGCTGCCGTCAGGACGGTGTTGGCATGGATGTGCGCCGCGTTGATGGCCTCCCCCGAGTCGCCGGCGGCGTCGAGTACCACCAGGGAAACCAGGCGCAGCGGCACACCCCGGCGCTTTGCTGCCCTGATCGCCGTCTCGATGGCAGCCTCGGCGCCGGCCCGCTGCCCGACGGCCAGGGTGAGCCTGGTGACCGGCGCTGTCCGCTGGTAGCCCCGCGGCGCGAGTGCCACCGGAACCGGCGATGCGTGCAGCAGCGCGTTGGCGACGCTGCCCACGGTGTACCGCTTGAACAGGCCGGTACTGGCGGCCCCCACCACGATGAGCCCTGCTTCATACTCGACCGCCGCCTCAATGAGACCGGCCGCGAAGGAATCGGCCTCCCGCGCATGGAATTGTGCGGGTAGCCCCTCCGGGACCAGTGCCAGGGCCTGCCGTTCAGCTGTCAGCACCTCCTGCTCGGCGGCGCTGACCCGGCTGCCCTCCGGATTCAGGGCAACATACGGCGTGCCAGGCTTCATCACATAGACCAGGTCCAGTTCTGCGCCCTGGGCCAGCGCCAGTGACGTGGCCAGCGCGACGGCATCCGCGCCCCGCTCGGTAGGTGTGTAACCGACTACGTATCGCATGCAAAACCCCTCTTGGGTAAGGCAGACCGGTGTCCGGATCCCTGCGGCGCTCCCGGCCTGCGGCGGAAAGTGCAGTGGTGAGCAAGACTCTACCCCGGCACCCGCACCAGCGGACCGGAACACAGCTTGAACCCATGGGAGTACGGAGGCGGCAACAACGACGGCGGGCCGGGCACCTTTGGTACCTGT
>NZ_JBHVBL010000063.1:0-17706 GCF_042668165.1 Arthrobacter sp. NPDC057388 | reverse complement strand
GAACTCGAAGCCGACATCGCCTTCAAGGCCGGCGCCGACCTGGTCACCGTTCTCGGCTCCGCCGACGACTCCACCATCGCCGGTGCGGTCAAGGCCGCCAAAGCCCACAACAAGGGTGTTGTCGTTGACCTCATTTGCGTGACCGACAAGGTCGCCCGCGCCAAGGAAGTCCATGCCCTGGGTGCCAAGTTCGTCGAGATGCACGCCGGCCTGGACGAACAGGCCCAGCCCGGCTTCGACCTGAACGGTCTCATTCGCGCCGGGGTAGAAGCTGCCGTTCCGTTCTCCGTGGCCGGCGGCGTGAAACCCAGCACCATCGATGCCGTCCAGCAGGCCGGCGCCGATGTCGCCGTCGTCGGCAGCGCCATCTACAGCGCACCAGACCCCGCACAGGCAGCAAAGGAACTCCGGGGCGCAGTCATGTGGCGTCCGGCCCGCTAAGCGGCGTGGTGCTGGACGCTGCGATCTTGTCCGTCAGGCGCCGGGCATGTCCTGCGTCTGCACGGCGCCTGCACGCTCGTAGACCAGCGACACTGCCCCCTTCGGGAAGGTGCGTGCCGGCTCGGTGAGGCGGAAGGAGGCGGGGACGGTGCCGGCATCGAAGATCCGCTTTCCCTGCCCGAGGGTGATCGGGTAGAGCCAAAGGTGGAGGCGGTCGAGCACGTCCGCCTCCAGCAGTGACCGGATGAGGACCCCGCTGCCGAACATGTGCACCTCGTCGAACTCGTCACGGAGCCGGCCCGCTGCCTCGGCATTTGGCAGCACCCTGGTGCCCGCCCACGCCGGATCAACCAGCGAATTGGAGACGACGAACTTGGGCACCCGGTTCAGCGTCCCGCCGATATCGCCGGACTGGTGCGGCCAGTAGGCCGCGAAAATGTCGTAGGTCTTCCGGCCGAGGAGCAGGGCGTCGATGCGCCCAACCTCCTCGCCGATGGCGGCGTCGGCCTCGTCATCGGACACGGGCGCCTGCCAGCCGCCGAAGGCGAAGCCGTCCGCGGTATCTTCTTCGCTGCCGCCCGGCGCCTGGTAGACGCCGTCGAGGGTGACAAACAGGTTGGCGATGATGATTCCCACGCGCCCATTCTGGAACAGGGCCTAATCGCTGTCCATAGCCGGCGGCCGTGACACACTGGTGCCATGCTGCTCGACGTGCTCGTGAGGACCTTGGAAGCCGTCGCGGCAACCCGCTCCCGGCTCGCCAAGGTCAACGAACTTTCAGACCTGCTGCTCCAGCTCGACCCCGCGGACATCCCGACGGCGGTGGGCCTGCTCACCGCTAAGCCCCGCCAAGGCAGGGTGGGGATCGGCTGGAGCGGCATGAGGGCAGCCAGGGGTGAGGCCGCTCCTGAACCGCGTCTTACTGTTGCCCGGCTCGACGCTGCGTTGGACAGGCTGCAGGCAGCCGCAGGTGCCGGCTCGACCGTGGAACGCGCCGCCACTCTTCGGACTTTGATGGCGGAAGCCACCGAACCGGAGCAGGCCTTCATCGCCGGCGTGCTGCTCGGGGAACTTCGCACCGGTGCCCTCGAGGGCGTCCTGACGGATGCGGTCGCCCGCGCCGCCGGCCGGCCGGTTGAGGCCGTACGCCGTGCGGCGATGCTCTCCGGCGATCTCGGCGGGACCGCACTGCTGGCAATCACGGGCACCGCGGCCCAGCTTGACGCTGTCGGGCTCGTCGTCGGGCGCCCCGTGCAGCCCATGCTCGCCGCAACCGCGGCCAGTACCAGCGAGGCGCTGGAGTCAACGGGGGAAGCGTCGGTGGAATACAAGCTCGATGGCGCACGCATCCAGGTGCACCGTGCCGGCGACGACGTGCGCATTTACACCCGCACACTGGCAGAAGTAACCCACCGGCTGCCTGAGGTGGTTGAGGTGGTGCGCGGACTGCCCGTGCATGATGTGATCCTCGACGGCGAGACCCTGGCCCTGGACGAGGACGGCGGCCCCCGGCCGTTCCAGGAGACGATGTCCCGGTTCGGGGCGAACGCAGCGCGCGCCACGCTGCTGCACCCGTGGTTTTTCGACGTGCTGCACGTCGACGGGCGCGACCTGCTCGACGAGCCGCTGTCTACACGCATCGGCGTACTCGAGCACATTGCCCCCGGTCACCGCATCCCCGGGAAAGTCACGGCGGATGCGGCTGTTGCCGAGAGTGTGTCCCGCGATGCGCTGGCCGCCGGTCATGAGGGTGTGGTCGTGAAGGCGGTGGGCTCAGCCTACGCCGCAGGGCGGCGGGGTTCGAACTGGATCAAGGTCAAGCCGGTGCACACCTACGACCTGGTGGTGCTCGCCTGCGAATGGGGGTCAGGTCGGCGCACCGGGCTGCTGTCGAACCTGCACCTCGGAGCCCTGGACCCTGTTGGCGAGTTCGGCGAACCCGGCGGCTTCGTGATGGTGGGCAAGACTTTCAAGGGCCTCACCGACGCGCTGCTGCAGTGGCAGACCAAGAGGTTCCAGGAGCTGGAGGTGCGGCGTACGGCGGGTACGGTGTGGACCGAGCCGGTCACCGTGGTCGAGATCGCCATCGACGGCGTCCAACATTCTCCCCGCTATCCCGGTGGGATCGCCCTTCGGTTCGCACGCGTCAAGCGCTACCGTGATGACAAGACGGCCGCCGAGGCCGATACGATCCAGACGTTGCGCGCCCTGCTCCAACCCCGCGGGGGGCACCGCGGGAATACCGCGACCAAACGGTAGCTGATACTGCCGGGCCAACCCCACCCCGGTCGGGCATCGAGGGCTACAGTGGATGCATGGCTGCGAGCCGCAAACCGCTCGATGAACTGCGCGAAACCATCGGCCATCTGGCCGATCAGCTCAAACTGCCCGGTTCGGAGCGCGTCGACGAGCTGGTCGGCGATTTAGTCGGGGTGAGGCCCGGGCCCGCCCGGCCGCTGTCCGAGGTGCAGGCTGAGCTCGATGCGCTGGTCGGGCTGGAGACCGTGAAGGAACAGGTGCGGGCCCTCGTCGCACTGCTCCAGGTCCAGGCCAGGCGTAAGGCGCACGGCCTGCCGGAGGTGGCCACGTCACAGCATCTGGTGTTCCTCGGAAACCCGGGCACGGGCAAGACCACCGTGGCGCGGCTCCTGGCCGAGATGTACCGCGCGGTCGGTCTGCTGCAGAAAGGCCACCTGGTGGAGGTCGACCGTTCGGGCCTGGTGGGGCAATACGTCGGGCAGACCGCCATCAAGACGGACCGGGTGATCCGGCGTGCGCTGGACGGCGTGCTGTTCATCGACGAGGCCTATGCGCTGGCCCCCGAGGACGGCCGGATGGACTTCGGCCCCGAGGCGATCGAAGTCCTGCTCAAACGGATGGAGGACCACCGCCACCGCCTGGTCGTGATCGTGGCCGGGTACCCGCGGCTAATGGAGTCCTTCCTGCTTTCGAACCCCGGACTGCGCTCCCGGTTCGCCCGCGAGATTACGTTCCCCGACTACTCCGTTGATGCACTCCAGACGATCTTCCATCAGATGCTGGCCCAGCACGAGTACACGCTGGAGCCGGGCGCGGACCAGATGCTGCGCCGCATCCTGACCGGGCTCCACGCGGGCGAGGACTCCGGCAACGCACGGTTCGCCCGCACACTGTTCGAGCAGGCGCTCAACCGGCAGGCGCTGCGGCTGTCGCGCGACGAGGAACAAAGTCTCGACGCGCTCGGTCGTGAGGCCGTCATGACGCTCACCGCGGAGGACATCGTCGAGGCCGCGCTGGCCTTGGGCGAGGAGCCGGAACCGGAACCGATTCCGGAACCGGAACCGGAGCGGTCACGCTGGTGGCGCTGGCTGGTTTAACCGGAGCCAACGGGGGCCGTCGGGCGAAGGCCCGCCTCACCCTTCCCACCTTCAAGCTGCCGTGGACGCGGATTCCTGTGGCGCGAGGGGCGATGCCCGGGTAATTTCAAGTTCGCTCATGTCCAGCAACCGCCCGTGGACGGCCCGCCAACGCCACCAACTACGTCCGGTTCACCGTTGCCGGCAACCGCTCCGACGGGGCGGACGTGTTGAGCTGGGAAAAGGTCCCGTTCAGCCCGTAGGCACTAAAGGGAAACGGACGACGGCGGGAGGTCCCGCCGTCGTCCACTCTGGGGCAGGGCAGTGTCATAAGAACCGCTGCCGCCGCGATGTTGCCGAAGGCAACGGCGTGGTCGCCGTCAGCCCGGGCATCGCTTCAGATCCAGTCGTCTGTGATGCCCGGCACCGTTCCGTTCCGCCGGACAGCGATCATCTCGGCTGCGCTCATTCCTCTGACGTACCCCTCCCCTGCCTGCGCGGCCGTGATCCCGGCGTCAAGGAGCCTCATCAGGTCGTGCCCGTTCGGCAGGGCTGACAGCCCTGCCGCCCGTGAGGCGCCGGCCAGGACCTGCGCCCCGAACAGGATCAGGCGGCGCTCGGCGTCGAGACCGCGCCTCTGGTCAGCGGCGGCACCCGAGAGGCTGTTGGTAAGCCTCATGGTGCGGGCGTCCCGCGGGATTTGCGCGGCGAAGTCGCCACCGTGCCGTACAGCGAGCCGGTAGACGCCTGTCTTGACCTCGTTTGGGGTCGCCGGGCCAATCCCGAAGCGCTCGATCCAGCCGCTGAGGTCCTCGGCCCGGACGGGCTGGCCTTCGCCCGACTTCAGGCCGGCCAGCAGCCCACACAAAGTACCTTCCTCGTCCTCGGCGTCGAGGAACCGTGAGATACCGATCTGGAGGATATCCCGCAGATCGATCCTGCGCTCCTGCACGGCGGCCCAGACCGTCTTGTTTCTGCGGAGCTTGCCGAGCAGGTCCTCGCCCAGCTTCTCCCCGAAGCCCTCCGGGTCCTCGTAGAAGGACAGCGGGGAGTGCTGGAAGCGTTCGAGCACCTCCGAAGGCATCGCCGCGCAACGGAGCGCGGCCTCTGCGGCGTCACGGTTGTCCTCAATGAGATCGTCGAGCCCTTGCTCTTCCAGGAACGCGACGGCCTCGTCCGCCGTGGTGATCCCCGCATCGAGCAGGGCCACGGCAGTCTCCGGGGACGCCACACAAAGGACCTCGCAGAAGTTGTATGGCGTGGCCGTGAACTCGAACTCGGCCTTGCGCCCGCCACGGCTCGTCCGCTTCGCCAGGGCATCCAGCAGCCTGTTGCCGTTCGGGAGGTCGCGAGCGTACGTCTCCACGACGCGGCCATGCACATCGTAGGACGGAACGTCCGGGAACCTCCTCCCCGGCTCGGGATCGCTCTCCATACGTCCGAGACTAGACCCTTCCCCCGCCATCCGAGCTCCTCGGGACGGGAACCCTGACGAATGGAGAGACGGGCTGACAACCGGAAGGGGATTGAACGGGTGTTCAACTTTGGCTATTGTCCTGCATATGAGGTCGATCACATCGTTTCGGGCAGCTGGCGAACAGGGGCGCCGGGTGACCGAGGATATGCAACATCTGCAACTCCCGGTTGCGGGCACTCCTCGCCACTGGGCAACCGCCCCTGGGAACACCGGACCGCGTTCAATTGTGAAGCGCCAGATACGTCACCTCATGTTTTTAACCCGTCGAGTCCATGTACTGAACAAGGAGGTTCACTTGAAGAGATCCAAGACCATTGCCGGCACAGCTCTTGTCGCCGTTTACATATTGGCTGCGGCCGGCTGTGCCGCCACCGATCAGGGCGCTGAGGGGGCAGAGAAGAGCCCTGATCCGGGGCAGTGTGCCGTTCAGGAGCACGCGATGGGTCTGCGCTGGCAACAGCAAAGTGCCGAAGCGCAGGCACTGCAGTCCCAGACCTATCGGATTGCAGGTGAGCGTCTCGCGGAAAAGGTCAAGCGCACTCCGGCCGAGAATCTCGCGATTATTACTGATTTGGATGAGACTGCACTTGATAACACCAAGCTATTGGCCCGCGACATGGCGGCCTGCCACGACTACAGTGTCTGGGATACCTGGGGCCAGTGGGAGCTCCAAGGATCACCGTCCGCGATCCCAGGCGCCGCCGAGTTCTTTCATAAAGCTGATGAGCTAGGCGTATCGATTTACTACATCTCAGACCGAACCGAGGAGAACCTTGATGCCACCATTGCCTCGCTGAAGGGACTGGACTTCCCCCAGGTATCAAAGGACCAGGTCATGCTGCTAGGCCCATCGAAAGAGGCGCGGCGCGCCAAAATTCAGGAGGAACACAAGGTCATCATGCAACTGGGAGACACCTTGCACGACTTCGCCGGGGACTACGCCAACACGCAACTCGACCAGCAGCGGCAACTTGTCGAAAAAGACGCCAAGCACTTCGGGGACGACTGGTTCATCCTGCCTAATCCCACGTACGGCTCCTGGGAAGATGCCGAGCTCGACCAATGGGACGCCAAACTGTAAATCAATAAACGATCTTCCTCATCTATCGGGCTGGCAGCGCATCCTCTTCAGAAGCCCCGATGCAGAGCGACCAGGGGACCCCCGGAAGCGGTCGGCAGGCATCCCGGTGGGCTCCCGGTATGGTCCCACCGACGAATCGTCCCGTGTTGGTGGCGATGACGGCCCCGTGCTGGTCAATGACGCACGTGTTCGGCGGCAAGGACCGCAGGAGGGGTTCGAACGCTGTCTGGAGCTGGCTGACGCGAATATCGGCTGCGACGACTCCCACGTAGTTTCCGGCGATAATGACGCGCCTGCTGTACGAGATGAGGTTCTCGTTGGTTCCACTGGAATCCACATAGGCATGGCTGGTGTGGATCGGGCTCTCATCGGCGTCGTCATTAGGGCGCCACGGCGCCGTGTCCACGTCGTAGAGGTCCATATCGATGTACAGCCTCTGCGGTGATTCAGGACCCGCCGGTGCGTAGCACCAGGCTATCCACCCCTCGCCGAAGTAGGACCGCTCTGCGATAAAGCCTGCACCATAGAGAAGGGGGACCCCGATGGCCATCGCTCTTCGGGCGGCTCCGTAGATTTCGGCGTCGGCCTGCTCTGCACCTGCCCCTGATCCGATACTTGCGCGCACGGTCTGCTCGACCTCGTGCATGGAAGCGGCAGCAGCTCCGGTAAACATGGCAGCAAGTGATTCGATGGCTGCGACAGCATCATCAACGGACTCCGGAGGATGCGGCATGCCGGCTGGCGCGCCACTGAGTTCCATCCGCTCATCAATAACCCGGTTCATATCCCGCCTGACATGCTCCTCAGCCAAGTCCCGAGCCAGGCCGGGGTCTCCGGCGCGGATCGCCTCCACAATCCGGGCATGGTCTTCAGCGGCACCATCCTTGTGGCCGGCCGGCTCCAACCAAAGCAGCGGGCCGACTTCGGCTTGGAGGTCAACTTCCTGACGAGTGAGCCGGACCGACCCTGAGCTCGCCGCGAGCTCAACATGGAATTTGCTGTCTGCACGGATAGCGTCTGCCGGGTGCTCACAGGCCTTAATCTCTGCCGATGCGTGCTCAAGTCGCGTTGTCGTGAGCCGATGGGACCGGCAGGCATCCGCCGCCGCCGCGGCGGCGCTACCGGCAAGGAACGCGCGGTACTCCCTTAAATCGCGCAAGTCCTCGAGAGAATACGTCACTAGTGACTGGCGCTGCATGCGGGCGATGTCGCCGGTGTTGGCTTTGACGAAACTTCCACCGCCTTTGCCGCGGCGGGTCTCCACCAGACCCAGGCCGCGCAGTTCGGCTAGCGCGGCGCGCAGTGTCAGGGTGGAAACGCCCATGGCGGAGGCGAGATAGCTTTCACTCGGCAGCTGGGAACCATCTTCGAGGACGCCGAGCTCGATCGCGCGCCTAAGGCGGCGGCCGACTTCCTCTCCCCGGTCGGCGGCTTCCAGCGGGGCGAACGCGAGCTGCTCTTTCCAAGTCTTCATCGACTCTCCTAGCCAACGTGACATTTAACCTTGAATGTCTATTGACCTTTATAGATGAAGGTCTAGAATTAGAGTATCACTCCGGAAGGAGATCAAACAGCAGGAGAAAGCCCGGCGGGAAAGGAAAGACGATGACGCGAGAAGAAGCCTTTGCAAGATGCACCCCCGACTCTTATGTCGAGTTCTACGGTGGCCGCTGGCTCGTCGTTCCGTTCGCGCAGGTAGAACAGCCACTGTTCTTTACTTGCTCACCGCAGGAGATCGGCAGCCGTTAGTCGAACTGAACTGCCGGACCCGGACTGCGATACGGGCACGGATCGGCAGGCGCTCCCGGGCCTGGTTCCTGCACCACATGCAGGTCGACGAAAAATCAGGTCTTCAGTGGTGAAGTTGCATGCGTTGGAGAACGGTGGCCGATATCTCTTCGACCGACATGGACGAAGAGTTCACGTAGGGGATGTTGTTGGCCCGGTACATGTCCTCCGCGTTTCGGAGTTCGTAGGTGCACTGGGCGAGTGAGGCGTAGCCGCTGTTGGGGCGGCGTTCCTGGCGGATCTGGCTGAGCCTGACGGGCTGGGACGTGAGGCCGAAGCATTTGCTGGCAAACGGCCGCAGTGGTTTGGGCAGGGCCATGGTGTCGAAGTCTTCCTCCACGAGGGGGAAGTTGGCGGCCAGGATGCCGTGCTGGAGGGCCAAATACATGGTGGTCGGTGTTTTGCCGCAGCGGGACGGGGCGATGAGGATCAGTTCAGCCCGTTCCAGCGCACGGAGGGATTGCCCGTCGTCGTGCTCGATCGCATACTCGACAGCCGCCATCCTGGACTGATACCTCACAGCGTCACCCACGCCGTGGGCCTGGCCGGGCAGGCCGTTGGCGGAGGAACCGAGCGCTTGCTCGAGCTGGCCGACGTGGGCGCCGAACAGGTCGAAGAAGTGCCCGGCGCTTTGGGCCAGGACAGCGCGGACGTCCGGGCTGACGGTCGTTGAGAAAACGAGCGGACGGGGCCCCGAGGCAGCCACCCGGTCGATGGCCGCCACGACGTCGCGTGCCTGCTCGACGGTGGTGATAAACGGGATTGTCCGCCGCTCCAGCCGTTGGGCAGGGAACTGGGTCAGCAGGGTGTTGCCGAGGGTTTCAGCGGTGATGCCGGTGCTGTCGGAGAGGAAAAAGACTGTGGGGGCGGAAGTGCTACCCGCCCCCACAGCGGGCTGGCCGGACATTTAGACGGCCGTGCGGCTGCCTGTGCGTGCGAGCCGCAGCCAGGTCTCGGTCACGGCGTCAGGGTTCAGCGAGATCGAGCTGATTCCCTGTGCCAGGAGCCACTCGGCAAAGTCGGGGTGGTCGCTGGGACCCTGGCCGCAGATGCCGACGTACCGGCCCTTGGCACGGCACGCGGTGATGGCCAGTTCCAGGAGC
Organism: Arthrobacter sp. NPDC057388; assembly: GCF_042668165.1. Classification (NCBI taxonomy): domain Bacteria; kingdom Bacillati; phylum Actinomycetota; class Actinomycetes; order Micrococcales; family Micrococcaceae; genus Arthrobacter; species Arthrobacter sp. NPDC057388. The sequence continues at coordinate 8,481 of NZ_JBHVBL010000063.1, read as the reverse complement.
CTGGTCACTGCGGGATTGCGCTCATCGAACCCGTCGGCGACCAGGGCGGAGTCACGGTCCAGTCCCAGGGTGAGCTGGGTCAGGTCGTTGGACCCGATGGAGAACCCGTCGAAGTATTCCAGGAACTCATCAGCCAGCAGGGCGTTGGCCGGCAGTTCGCACATCATCACGATCTCCAGCCCGTTCTCGCCCCGGCGCAGCCCGTTCGCCGCCAGCAGCTCGGTGACACCCTTCGCCTCGTCGAGGGTGCGCACGAACGGGACCATGAGCTTGATGTTGGTCAGGCCCATCTCGTTGCGCACGTACTTCAGGGCTTCACATTCCAGCTCAAAGGCCTGCCGGAAGGATGCGGAGAGGTACCTGGAGGCGCCCCGGTACCCGATCATCGGGTTCTCCTCCTCCGGTTCGAAGGCCGGCCCGCCCAGGAGGTTGGCGTACTCGTTGGACTTGAAGTCCGAGAGCCGGATAATCACCGGTTCCGGCGCGAAGGCCGCGGCGATGGTGGAGATGCCCTCGGCCAGGCGACGGACGTAGTAATCCCGGGGACCGTCGTACGCTGCTGTTTTTTCGCGGATCTGCCGCACGGTGTAGTCATCCAGTGTTTCCGGTCGTTCGATCTCGCCGGCCACAGCCAGCAGGGCGTTGGGATGGATGCCGATCTGGCGGTTGATGATGAATTCCAGCCGTGCCAGGCCAACGCCGTGGTTCGGCAGCCGGGCGAAGCTGAACGCCTGCTCCGGGGTGCCGACGTTCATCATGATCTTCACCGGGGCTTCCGGCATGGTCTCCAGGCTGGTTTCCTGCAGCGTGTACTCCAGCAGCCCCTCGTACACGAGCCCGGCCTCACCTTCGGCACAGGACACGGTGACCGGGGTCCCGTCTTTGAGGATCTGGGACGCGTATCCGGTCCCCACAACGGCCGGGATGCCGAGTTCCCGGGCGATGATCGCCGCGTGGCAGGTCCGTCCGCCACGGTCGGTCACGATCGCGGCGGCCTTCTTCATGATCGGTTCCCAGTCGGGGTCCGTCATGTTCGCCACCAGCACGTCGCCTTCCTGGAACGAGGCCATCTGGTCAATCGAGGACAGCACCCGGACCTGCCCGGCACCGATGCGCTGGCCAATGGCCCGGCCCTCCACCAGCACGGTGGACCGCTCGGTCAGGGTGTAACGGGTAACGCTGCCGGTGGCTTTGCGGGACTCGACCGTTTCGGGGCGTGCCTGCAGGATGTACAGTTCCCCGTCCACGCCGTCCTTGCCCCACTCAATATCCATGGGACGGCCGTAGTGGGCTTCGATGGCCAGGGCGTGCCGGGCGAGCTGCTCAACCTCGGCATCCGTCAGGCTGAAACGGCTCCTGAGGTCCTGCGGGACCGGGACGAAGTCCACGGTCCGGCCAACCTCACGGGAGTCGGTGTACACCATCTGCACGGCCTTCTCCCCCAGCCCCCGCTTCAGGACTGCGGGCCGGCCCGCGGCGAGGGCGGGTTTGTGGACGTAGAACTCGTCCGGGTTCACAGCACCCTGCACCACTGCCTCGCCGAGCCCGTAGGAGGAGGTGATGAAGACGGCGTCGTTGAATCCGGTTTCGGTATCCATGGTGAACATGACACCGGACGCGCCGACGTCTGAGCGGACCATCCGCTGAACACCAGCCGAAAGCGCGACCTCGGAATGGGTGAATCCATGGTGGACGCGGTAAGCGATGGCCCGGTCGTTGTAGAGCGAGGCAAAGACGTCCTTGATCGCCAGGAGGATGTTTTCGATGCCTCGGATGTTCAGGAAGGTCTCCTGCTGGCCGGCGAAGGAAGCGTCCGGCAAATCCTCTGCCGTGGCACTGGAACGCACCGCCCAGGACACATCCCCGCCGTGTTCTTCCGTCAGGCGGGCGTACGCGGCACGGATTTCCTCCTCGAACCCGGCCGGGAACGCAGTCTCGCGGATCAAATCCCGAATCTGCCGGCCGACGTTGGCCAAGGCGGCCACATCGCCGCTGTCCAGGCCGTCAAGAATATTTTCAATCCGGGAATCCAGCCCCGATTCGCTGAGGAACCGCCGATAGGCATCGGCCGTGGTCGCGAAACCGTCCGGAACCTTCACCCCCGCAGAGGCGAGGCTGCGAACCATCTCGCCGAGAGATGCATTTTTGCCGCCAACCTGGTCAAGGTCGGTCAGGCCAAGATCAGAAAACCAGAGAACGTCAGTCATAAATGGTGTCCTTCGTTGGGCACGCTCTGACAAGCGCTGAAAAATAGGGTGATGCAAGACTGCGTGGCACCGCTTCCCGGAAGCAAATACATGTGATGCGTACAACACAGATCAGCCGTAACGAAACGCCACGAACCGCATGCCCGTCGGGCTTCACAAGTGCGGGTACTACAATTCCCGCCACCATTGCATCTCCTGGCCTATCGGACAGTCCCGCGTGGCACGGGAACAGCCGGGAACCCAACATGGGCGTGGCCCGGAAGGCGTTAACTGCCCTGTCCGCAATAATCAGGGCGTCAGTTCCGGAATCAAGGATCTTATTCCCCGCCGATTCCGCCTCACCACGACGGTCTTGACCGCGAGGCTGTCGGGCCCCGGTGGCCAGCAGGGCGTCCACCTGGGGCTCGAAGCAGGAGTCACTTGTCTTGGAGTGAACATCCTTGGCCACCACGTGGTTGCTGGAGACGAAGTTGCCGCTCCCCGCCGTCAGCCGAACGATGACAGGCGCCGCACCTGTGGGCCGGATGATCTGTGAGTCGATGATCTGGGAGAAGTGGTTGCCGATGACCGAGTTGTTGTTGCCGCTGATACAGAGCAGGCCGTGGAGGTCGTCGAGCCCGTTGTCGACTGCCAGGAAGGGCGTCCAGGGCTCATGATCAAGCTGGAAGTGGTTCGTGGCCACGAGGTTTTCCGAACTGTTCGCCGCGAGGATTACCATCCCGGGGTAGAACGAATGCAGACGGTTATTTGTGACGCTTGAACGTGTGACGCCGTGGAGATGGACGCTGCTGGCACCACGGGGGAAGACGTTGTTCGCGCTTATCAGGAGCCCACCGTGGTTCTCTGCCTAGATCGAGTGTCCCTTGGGGCCGGCCCCGACCAAATTATCGGTGATCTTTGATGCCTGTCCCCACCCCGCAGTTCGATGCAGCTTCCGCATTCAGCGATGAAGTTGTGGTGGATGGAAAGCGCATCCGCGTTGTGGATGGTGAGTGCGTTCTCGAAGTAGACGAACCCCATATCGGTGACCCCGAAGGAGTCATTGGCGCTGGCTACATAGATGCCGGTCTTGCCGTTGACGTGGGTATTCTCGGCAGGCATCCCGGAACCGTCCGGGGTGAAATGCAGGCCGTCGATGCAGAAGCTGGAGAACTCCACCGAGCTGATCCTCGGGCTCCCGCCTCTCTCAACCAGGAAGGCAGCTCCCTTGGATTCCTCCCCTCACCCGCGGAGGGAAGGTCGACGATGATGCGGCTCCCCCCGGGCCAGAGCTCGTGCAGGTTGGGCCATTCGACTTCGGGAACGTTGAACCGGATGCTCGACGACGTGAACCCGTGTCCCGAGCCTTCAATCCGAAGGAAGCTAACGTCGCGACTACCTGGGTGCGGAGGTGATAGTCCCCTGGCGGGATGTAGATAACAGCCCCGGGCTTTCCTCCGTTGTTGAGGTCGGCAGCGTACTGCCGTTCCTTGATGTCGGCGATGATGCACGTTGTAGTAGTTGCTGCTTGGCAGCGCTTCTTTCCCTTGATGTTGTGGTTCCTCAGCCCATTTGTCAGGGCACCGGTTTCACGGAGTCATCGGTTGATGCGGCGTATTAGCTTAGCGCCATGACCGTGAGCGTCCTTATGGTGGCATGCCCGCCCTCAACCGCCAGCCAATTTTCCGTATATCCCTGAGCGGGAAAAACAAGGTCGGTCAGGACCACCTTGCCGCTCTGCGTGAACACCTCCACGGAGCAATGGTCGACGACGATGTGCAGCTTGAGTGCGCCGTCCTCAAGGATCGGCGGGGCTGACTCCACGGAAGGAAATTTCCGTGAAAACCAGTGTCGCCTGAACGCCTGTGGTTCAGGACAAGTTCGGCGGTAGCGGCCTTGTAGCTCAGCACCGTCCCCGCATGGCCGTCCCCATTTCCGAACAGGTGGCAGGTCACATGTTCGGCGTCTCCGGGCAGGATCTCCGCCTCAATGGTCCTGACCTCCGCCATCGCCTGCATCACCGCCCTCCCGATCAGGGAAACGGCGTTCATGCCGCTCCCCAAGTGAGCAGGTAGCAGTATCGAGTGTAACTATGGGCCGACGGATCATCACGCCGTCGGCCCATAGGCGTACCAACGGCACAAGCCCGGTCCCGGCCAAGCCAGCGCGGCAAACTACAGAAGAACGGATAGTGGCACTCGTCGCGGGGATCGCCGGCCCGGCCCAAGTCATACAGGCTGGTCATCGGGGCGAAAACCACCGGCGTAGTTTCAGTCACCTGACTGCACAGAATTGCATAGCTCGCCCGGACCGAAAGGCACAGCGCGCCGCAGCGCCGGAAGGAATCTGTCGGGGTGCTGGAGCGACACTGGATCACGTCGCCGCACTGCCCGAGGTCACGGCTCCCTTGGAAGCTGCCCGGAGGACGGCCAAGGGAGCGCTCGCCGCCGGGGGTGCCGACGACCATGCCACCGCCACAGGCGTGAACGCCGGGCTGGGCGGCTTGCGGTCTCACTGGCACATCGGGCCCGGTTCGCCGTGTCGGAGGTGCGCGCCGGACTGACTTGCATCCCCTATCTCCAATGGATCCCTTACGGAAGCGCTGGGAAAGTACGCCGGAAAATTAGGCCCGCGCCGCCTCGAGAGCGTCCTTGGCTCACTCGCAGACGGTGTCGCCGCGTTGGACAAGGCGTAGCGCCAAACCGGTCACCCTCATCGGAAGCCAAGTCCAAGATGCTCATGAAGTGCTCGATCTTCCGGGTGACTAACGTCTCCGCCGTGCGAACCCCAGCCATAACGAATTCCTATGTGGGAACACAAAAGCTGTCTTTGTGTGACCCATGCCTCAAAAGCTAGCTTGATGTCAGAAGCCAGTCGGCAAAGCCGTACAAGCGCACGACGTCGTGCGAGAGAGCCCACAGCGGAACCATCCGGTCCAAGACTCCTTCGGCAGCCCATATGGACCGACAGGCCGGCTGTTCACCCATCCTTAATGGAGACGAAATGACACAACCCGCTATTCCCAAGAAAACACCGGCCAGGGCGGCCATCGCGTCCTGGATCGGCACGACGCTCGAGTACTACGACTTCGCCGTGTATGGCACCTCGTCGGCGTTGATCTTTAACGTCTTGTTCTTCTCTCCCGAACTGCCCCAAGGCATTAGCGTGCTGCTGTCGATGATCACGTTCGCAGTCGGCTACGCGGTACGACCGCTCGGCGCTCTCATCTTGGGTCCGATGGGGGACCGATTCGGGCGCAAATTCGTCATGTTGATTACCCTGTTCGGCATTGGCGGCTGCACCTTCCTGATTGGCTGTCTTCCGACGTTCGCGCAGATCGGTGCTCTCGCGCCGATTCTCCTCGTGCTGATCCGCGTCATCCAAGGGCTGTGCCTCTCCGGCGAGCAAGCCAGTGCGATCAGCATGAGCCTGGAGCACGCTTCCGATCGCCGACGCGGATTCATCACCAGCTTCACGACGCTGGGCGCCTCGACCGGCACGCTGCTCACGCTGCTGGTCTTCATCCCGATCGCCGCCATGCCCAAAGAGCAACTGCTAGCCTGGGGCTGGCGCATTCCGTTCTGGATCTCCGCCGTTGTGGTGGTCGTCGCGTACCTGATCCGCCGCCACATCGAGGAGCCGCCTGAGTTCATCGAGAGCCGGTCCACCAAGGTGAACGTCTCCCCGCTCAAGCATCTCCTGCGCTTCCACTGGCGTGCCGTACTCCGAATCGTATTCTGTGCCGTCATCGCCGGCACGAGCTACATGATGCAGACCTTCTCGGTGGCATTTGCAACCACCGGATACGGGCTGGACAAGCCGACCATGCTGCTCACGACGACCGTCTCGGCCGTGATCGCCCTTGGAATGACCCCCCTGGCAGGCTTCCTCGTAGACAAGATCGGCCGGAAGACGATGTTCCTCATCGCAACGGTCGGCGTAGGCATCACGATGGCGCCCTACCTCTGGTCGATCACGACCGGCAACTGGGCGCTGATATTCACTTTCGGCATCATCAACTATTCCCTCTTCTACTCGATGGTGAACGCGTCCTGGCCATCGTTCTTTGCAGAGATGTTCCCCACCCGGCTGCGCGTCTCCGGACTCGCCCTTGGCACCCAGATCGGCTTCGCCATCTCAGGTGTCATCGGACCCGTCCTTTCCACAGCACTCGCGGGCGCTGACCTCAAGGACTGGGTCGGTCCGTCCCTGATTGCCATCGGATTCATGGTCATCGCCGGGATCTCGGCGCTTACGGCCAAGGAAACTGTCAAATACACGATGAAAGAGCTTGACAACGTGCACCAGAGCGAGCGGGAGAAGGCCGTGGTCGCCGCAGCGACCGTCAGGCCGAGCGATGCCCCGCGCGATCTCGCTGCGCAGCCTGGCGCGAAGTGACGGTCTTCCGCCCGCCGGCGCTGATCACGCAGTAGCGCGACCACGAATGGGGCGGCCGCTGGCCCTTTGACCAGCGGCCGCCTAGCGGGGGTGGATGCGTGTACCCAAGCGAATCCACCCCTCACCCCACAAAACCACCCGGGTGTGCCCTCGCGCACGTCTTCGTCCTTACCCGGGAGAACCGATGCCCGTCGCTGACTACAAGACCGCCCTCGTGACCGGAGCATCCACCGGAATGGGAGCCGCGATCTGCGAACGTCTCGCCAAGCGCGGGCTCACCGTCCACGCCGACGCCCGCAATCTCCCGCCAGCTGCGCACGGCTGAGAGCGACGGGAGGTACCGCTATCTAAGCGAGGCTACTAGACGAAGGTCCTGCGCGATCGAGCGGCGCAGCAGGAACGCATCGTCTGAGCCCTCGCTGGCACAGGCAACTACTGGGTCGATTCCCGCTCGAAGTATCCCACAGCAGCCGGACCTCTCGGGTCTGGGGGTACTACGGGGCCACCCGTCGACCCCAAGGGGCCCACGGCTCCCCGACTATAGGCGCCTGCGACGACGAAGGAATAACACCTGTAGCCGCTTCTACCGGCAACAATCATAGGCGTCAGCCGACTGCCTGAATCAGCTACACCCCGTCTGACGTTAGGCACGTCGCTGAAGGCCCATCAGGATTGCTTCCAGACGCCGCTCTTTATGACAGGCACGGGAAACTCTTAGATCCTAAGCTGACACTTCCGTCACATCCCGCTCGTAGGGCAGCAGGCGCCGCTCCCGGGCATTCTGTGCAGAGGGGCGGCTAGGTCAGGGCGAGTCCGTGCTCTTGCAGGGCTTCCTCGATGATGCGGAGCATTTTGGCCCCCACGCCATCTAGCTTTGACAGTTCGGCGCGGGAGACGCGGGCCAGCCCTCTGCGCGTGGTGTAGCCAGCGGCGTTCAATTCACGGGTGGCGGGAGCTCCTACCGACGGAGGAGGTCGAGTGTTGATGCTGTCATTCCAACACCGTACGGCTCCTGACCACCATCGGCCCACGAAAACTGCTCCCTCGAGAGAACCCGAATGTGTCCTTCGACATCGAGCCAATCCCCAACGGCCTCCACCTCCTGGCCGCGTTCACGTGGCGTCCGATGATGGTTTCCCGGCGAGCCCCTTGGAGAGCTTGGGACGCGAGCTCTGATAGTCATGCAGCCAACCAGAAGCCCTGCCATGAATAGTCGTGAAGGCAGAAACAGGCAACAAACGCGGCGGAGACGGGCTACCGCAATCTCCAGAATGAAGGTCATGCAGTTCCACCCCAGGCCGACCATGAATAGGCAGAACAGGCCACCACAACCGAAAAGGAGAACCAGGGTGAACAACCAACGTCAAGCAGAAAGGAAACTTTCCGCCGAACATTCTCAAATCATGCTGTCCTGGCCAAGGGGGACCATGAATAGGTACCAAAGAACAAACACTCAAGCCCAAGCACCAGGAACGGAGACAGCCGGCCCACACCACCGGCCAACATTGAAAAAGGCCCCGAAGGGGCCCTTCACAACATAAAATGTCCGCACTCAGAGGCTAAAAAGCCAAGCCCCTGACCAGAGAAAACACGTGCCCGAGGTGGGACTCGAACCGGGCCCCAACCCTTGAAAATCCGCCACTCCCCCGAAAACATCCCCAATCCGGCCCAGTCCGATGCCGGTACAACCGAATCCGAAGCCCCGGTGTGCACAATGATGCTCCTATTGTCGTCAAGGGGCTCGGCGCCCCCGATCGTCGTTGAGGTTACCGGGGGCTGCATGCTCTGGCGTCAAGGGGTCTATCGCTGCGCGACGGCCTCCGGCCGCCCTTGACCCCAGGGCATCCCCCCGGTCATGACGGCAGGGGTGGCGGGGGCGCCGATTCCGTCTGCCCGT
>NZ_JBHVBL010000062.1:0-20591 GCF_042668165.1 Arthrobacter sp. NPDC057388 | reverse complement strand
GGGCCACACCCAGTGGCCCCGCCCCGCCGTCGTGATTCCCTGGGCGGCCGTTCCCGCTTACTGCCCGGCCGGAACCCGGTACGTGCTCTCCGGAACATCCGTGATGAACATATGCCCGGGCGCGTGGCTGATGGCGAACGCCGGTTTGGATGCCATGACCGCACTCTGCGGCGTGACTCCGCAGGCCCAGAACACCGGCACCTCCCCCGGCCGGATGTCCACGGGATCCCCGAAGTCGGGGCGGGCGAGGTCCGCGATGCCCAGCGCTTCGGGGGATCCGATGTGGACCGGGGCGCCATGGACCTTGGGCACTTCGGATGTGACCCGGACGGCCGTGTCCACCAGTTCGGCTGGCATGGGGCGCATCGAGACCACCATGCGGCCGTGGATCCGTCCCGCCGGGGTGCACTCGACGCTGGTGCGGTACATGGGGACGTTGCGGCCCATCTCGGTGTGGCGGAGCGGGATGCCCTCGGCGGCCAGTGCGGCTTCGAAAGTGAAGCTGCAGCCGATGAGAACGCCCACCATGTCATCCCGCCACAGGGACCGGACGTCGGGGACCTCGGCGGCCAGGACCCCGTCCTTCCACACCCGGTAAGCGGGGATGTCGGTACGGATGTCGGAGCCTTGGGCGAGGGAACTTTCGTACTGTCCCGCGGGAATGACGTCGACGACGGGACAGGGCTTGGGATTGAGCCGGCAGAATTCGAGGAATTCCTCCGCGTAGTCCGCCGTCACCGCGATCAGGTTGGCCTGGGTGAAGCCGTCGCTCCAGCCGGAGGTGGGCGTGACCAGACCGTTGCGGAACCGGAGGCGGGCTTCCGACGGCGGCAGGAGGGCGTTCGCCTGCGTCATCAGGCTGCGCTTTCAGCGGGTTCGGCGGATGCCCGCAGGTATTCCTCGTCCTCTGCGACGTCGGAGTCGCGGCCGATGGCGAGGCCCACCACGGTCAGCAGGCAGGCGACGCTCAGGTAGACGGCCACCGGGACCCAGCTGTGGAAAGTGCTCTGCAGCAGGGTGAACATGAACGGTGCGATGGCGCCGCCGATGATGCCGGCAAAGGTGTACGCCAGGGAACTGCCCGTGGACCGGAGGCGCGGGGAGAACTGCTCGACGACGAACGCGGCCTGCGGGCCGTACATGAAGGAGTGGCACAGCAGGCCCAGGACGGTGCCCACCACCAGCATCACCGGGGAGCGGCCCTCGAGCACGATGAAGAACAGGTAGGCCCAGACCGCTGCCGCCACCGCCGCGATGCCGTAGACCAGGCGCCGGTTGATTCGGTCGGAGAGGGCGCCCGCGAGCGGCATCGTGAAGAGCTGCAGGCCCGAGCCGATGAGCACGGCCAGGAGTACCTGCCCGCGGTCGAAGCCGAGTTCCTGGATGCCGTAGGTCAGCGTGAACACCGTGCAGAGCGCGTAGGTGACGTCGGGGCCGATGCGGCTGAGCATGGCAGCCAGGAGAGGGCGTTTCTGCGTGGCGAGAAGTTCCCGGATGGGGGCCTTGGGCTGTTCGCCGCGGGCCTCCATGGCCTTGAAGATGGGCGTGTCTTCCAGCTTCAGGCGGATCCACAGCCCGAATGCCACCAGCAGCGCCGAGATCAGGAAGGCGATGCGCCAGCCGTTGTCCAGGAAGGCCTGCTCTGACAGGGTCAGGGTGAGGACGGCAAGCGCGCCGTTGGCCAGCAGGTTGCCGGCGGGCGGGCCGATCTGGGCGGCGGAGGCCCAGAAGCCGCGACGGTTGGGTTCCCCGAACTCGCTGGAGAGCAGGACGGCGCCGCCCCATTCGCCGCCGACGCCCACGCCCTGCGCGAACCGCAAGAAGACCAGGATGGCCGGGGCGATGATGCCGATGTTGCCGTAGGTGGGCAGCAGGCCGATGAGGAAGGTGGCCACGCCGATCAGCATCAGGGTAAAGACCAGGATCTTCTTGCGCCCGATCTCGTCACCCAGCCGGCCGAAGATGATGCCGCCGACCGGCCGGGAGATGTAGCCCACGGCGTACGTCGAGAAGGCGAGCAGGGTCCCCGTCACGGGATCCGACGCCGGGAAGAAGATCAGCGGGAAAACGATGGCCGCAGCGGCGGAGTAGACGGCGAAGTCGTAGAACTCCAGCGCGGTCCCGGTGAGGCTGGCCGCGAAGGCCTTGTACATGTCCTTGCGCCCGACGGCGGGCCCGGTCTTTGCGGCGGCCATTGCGGATTGATTGGCCATTGGTTCCTCCATGAAGGGTGTGGAATGCATCCGTTGCGGATGCAGCGGGGCGCCGTTTGGTCCGGCGCTGCGACGTTGCCTGGCGCCGGCACTGGGCTGGGTTGGCGGCTTCCCCCGGACAGCCGCCGCAAGCGGAGCGTTCTGTTGGATTGTGGAAATGTAGAACAATCCGAAACTTGTTGAACAATGTACGCGACCCAGGTCACACGGTCAAGGGGCTCGTCGATACGCCGTTAAGCGCGAACGGACAGTTGAGGCCCCTGGGAAACGTTTCCCAAGGGCCACAAGTGTAGGTTCGCGCTGAATCCGGAGCGCTGGGGAGATGCGCCGGCTAGGAGGAGTGGACGGCCGTCTGGTGCTCTTCTGACCTGTCGAGGTAGGCCAGGAGGCGCTCGGCGGCACGCTCATACTCGCCGGCTTCCAGCGCCTTGCAGATCTGCTCATTCTCCTGCAGGTAGTCCTGGTAGAAGCCGCCGTCGATTGAGGCCTTGTGGAAGAACAGCCGCATCTCGGCCAGCACCTGCGACATGATGGTGTTGAGGCGTTCGCTGCCGGCCATGGCCACGAGGGCGCCGTGAAAATGCTGGTTGGCGCTGCCCAGGCCTTCACTGTCCCCCGCCTCGGCGGCACGCTTGCCTTCTTCCACAGCGGCGCGCACGGCGGCAACGCTCTCAGCACTTCCGCCCCCGCGTACGGCACTGACTTCGATGGCCCGCCGCACGGTGTAGACATCATGAATGTCGCTGGCCTCAAGGCTCGCCACAAAAACACCGCGGTTGGGCTGGCGGACCACCAGGCGCTCGCTGGCGAGTTCGGCAAACGCTTCGCGCACCGTATTGCGCGAGACTCCGAGCTCCTCGGACAGCGCCTCTTCCTTCAGCTTCGTGCCCGGCGGAAGCGCACCTTCGGCAATCTGGAACCGGAGCTCGCTCGCCACACGGGTGGCCACGGAGGGGACGGCCACGCGCAGCCGGGATGCGCCGGCGCTCGGGGTAACTGCTGCCATACCTCAGAATCTACACGAAGCACCCACAATTGGATTGTTGAATTGTTGAACATTCTGCCGAAAGGGTGCATCCTTGTCTAAGGACGAGTTGAGATGAGGGTCACAATGCATGCAATTGATTTGAACAGCGACGTCGGTGAATCCTTCGGGCGATGGAGCCTGGGAGACGATGCAGCCATGATGGCGTCCGTCTCGAGCGCGAACGTCGCCTGCGGATTCCATGCCGGCGACCCCAGCGTCATCAGGTCCACCTGCGAGGCGGCCGCCAAGGCCGGCGTCGTGGTGGGCGCGCACGTGGGCTACCGTGACCTGGCCGGATTCGGCCGCCGGTACATGGAAGTGGATCCGCGTGAGCTGGCCGACGACGTCGTCTACCAGATCGGCGCACTGCAGGCATTGGCCGCTATCGCCGGCACCAGCGTCCGCTACGTGAAGCCACATGGCGGCCTCTACAACGCCATTGTCCACAACACCGCGCAGGCACAGGCCGTGGTGGACGCCGTGAAGTCAGTGGACCCGGCACTGCCCATCCTCGGCCTGCCCGGATCCGAAGTCCTGCGCCTCGCGGAGGCCGCCGGGCTCCGGGCCGTTTCCGAGGCGTTCGCGGACCGCGCCTACAACCCGGACGGCACCCTGGCGTCCCGGTCCCAGCCCGGTTCCGTTCTTGAAGACCCGGAGGCCGTGGCCGCCCGCGTCCTGCAGATGACCACCGGCGAGGCCATCCGAGCCACCGATGGCTCCGACCTGAAAATCAACGCCGAGTCGGTGTGCGTCCACGGCGATTCACCCGGCGCGGTCGCCATGGCCGTGGCCGTGAAGCGAGCGCTCGATGCCGCCGGCATCACCATCAAGGCGTTCGTCTAGCATGAAGCGGCGGATTCAGGACCCGATGGCAAACGCCAGCTTCGGCATGCCGGCCGCATCATCCGGCCAGCCCGCGCCAGCGGTTTCGAGCACGGCGGCTTCGAGCACCGCGCCTTCCAGCACCGCCCGCCAGGGCAGGGTGCGTGCGGTGCGGCCGGTGGGGACGCGCACGGTGCTCGCCGAACTCTCCGGCCTGCAGGACGTGCTCGCCCTGCAGGCCGCCCTCCTTGACGCTCCCCTGCCGGGCCAGCAGGACGTCCTGGCCGCCGCCGAAACCGTCATGGTCAGGGCCGAGTCCCCGGCCGCTGCCCGGCGGATCGGGCAGGCCCTCCTGAAACTGGACCTCACGGCACCGGCCGAGCAGGCCGGCGGCCTGGTGGTCATTGACACCGTGTACGACGGCGAGGATCTCGCCGAAGTGGGGAAGCTGACCGGCCTCGGTGCCGACGGCGTGATCGCAGCCCATACCGGCCAGGTCTGGACCGTCGCCTTCGCCGGCTTCGCACCGGGCTTCGGCTACATGGTGGGCGAGAACCAGGCCCTGGAAGTGCCGCGCCGGAGCTCCCCGCGCACCGCCGTCCCGGCCGGATCGGTGGCCCTCGCCGGGAACTACTCGGCTGTCTATCCGCGCAAGTCCCCGGGCGGGTGGCAGCTGATCGGCCGCACCGGAGCCAGGATGTGGGACCTCGACCGTCCCGAGCCTGCCCTGGCCAGCCCAGGGCACCGCGTCCGGTTCCGCGCCGTCCGCGACGTGGTCCACATGGCGGGCGAGGCCTCCCCAACAGCTGAGACCGAGCAGCAGACAGACCCGCAAACCACCTCCGGTCTCCGCATCCTGTCCCCCGGGATCCACAGCCTCATCGAGGACCTTGGCCGGCAGGGCCATTCGGCATTGGGGGTCTCCGCCGCAGGCGCGCTGGACCGGGCCTCGCTCCGGCGCGCAAACCGCATTGTCGGGAACGCGCCGTCGGCCGCCGCCATCGAGACTGTCTCGGGCGGGCTCAGGGTGCAGGCCATCGGCGACCAGGTCCTGGCGGTCACGGGGGCGCCGTCGGCACTCACCGTTGTGACGCCGTCGGACTCCGCCGATGAGCCAGAGGCCGCAGACTTCGCGGAAGCAAAGCAGCGGACTGTTCCGGTGGCCGCGCCGTTCGCCCTCCTCGACGGCGAAATCCTGACCATCGGCGTTCCCGACGCCGGCTTCCGCAGCTACATCGCTGTCCGTGGCGGTGTGGACGTGAAACCCGTGCTGGGCAGCCGCTCCACGGACACCATGTCCGGCATCGGGCCGCCGCCGCTGGCGACCGGCCAGCTGCTGCCGTCCGGGGGCGAAGCCGAGTCCGGTGTTGTGGGCAGCCCGGAAATCCAGCCCGACTATCCGGGCGACGGGGTCACTGTGCTGGACATCGTCCCGGGACCGCGGGCGGACTGGTTCGACCAGGCCGCGATCGACTCCCTGTGCGGCCAGGACTGGACAGTCAAGCCGGAGTCCAACCGCGTGGGCATGAGGCTGCAGGGAACACCGCTGCAGCGCAGCCGCACCGGCGAGCTGCCCAGCGAAGGGACGGTGGCCGGCGCCATCCAGATGCCGCCGGAGGGCCTGCCCGTCCTCTTTCTCGCCGACCATCCCATCACCGGCGGGTACCCGGTGATCGGCGTGGTGGTGGACCACCAGCTTGACCTCGCCGCCCAGGTCCCGATCGGCGGAAGCATCCGTTTCCGTGTTGCCCCCGGAACTGCCGCCTCCCCCGCCGGCCCCTCCGACGAAACTCCAGAACGAAAAGCGAGCAACTGATGCACAAGGTCCTTATAGCCAACCGCGGCGAAATCGCCGTCCGCATCGCCCGTGCCTGCGATGACGCCCAACTGGCCTCCGTGGCCGTGTATGCAGACATTGATGCGGACGCCATGCACGTCGCCGCCGCGGACGAGGCCTACAGCCTGGGCGGCAATGCACCTGCGGACACCTACCTGAACATCGACAAACTCCTCGGCGCGGCCGCCACTGCCGGGGCCGATGCGGTCCATCCCGGGTACGGCTTCCTGTCTGAGAACGCCGACTTCGCGCAGGCGGTGCTGGACGCCGGCCTCGCCTGGATCGGGCCTTCGCCGGAGGCCATCCGCCAGCTCGGCAACAAGATCACTGCCCGCGAGATCGCCGTCCGCGCCGGTGCCCCGCTCGTGGCGGGCAGTGACGGACCGGTCGGATCAGCAGCCGAGGCCCGCGCCTTCGCGGAGGAACACGGCCTCCCGATCGCCATCAAGGCGGCCTTCGGCGGCGGCGGCCGCGGCCTGAAAGTGGTCCGGAACATGGACGAGGTCGAGGAGGCCTTCGACTCCGCCGTCCGCGAGGCGGTTGCCGCATTCGGCCGCGGCGAATGCTTCGTGGAGCGCTACCTGGACCGCCCGCGCCACGTCGAGGCCCAGGTGCTGGCCGACACGCACGGCAACGTCATCGTCGTCGGGACCCGGGACTGCTCCCTGCAGCGCCGGCACCAGAAGCTGGTGGAGGAGGCCCCGGCGCCGTTCCTCAGCGAGGGCCAGCGGGCCCGGATTTACGACGCCGCCAAGGCCGTCTGCCGGGAAGCCGGCTACTCGGGCGCGGGGACGGTGGAGTTTTTGGTCGCCGCGGACGGCACGGTCGCCTTCCTGGAGGTGAACACCCGGCTGCAGGTCGAGCATCCCATCACCGAGGAGACCACGGGCATCGACCTGGTCCAGGAACAGTTCCGGATCGCTGCCGGCGAGCGGCTCCGCCTCACCGAGGATCCCGCGCCGCGCGGCCACGCCTTCGAGTTCAGGATCAACGCGGAGGACGTGGGGCGCGGGTTCCTGCCCTCCCCCGGAACCGTCGCCGAATTCACGGCGCCCACCGGCCCGGGCATCCGGCTGGACACCGGGGTCCGTTCCGGTTCCTTCGTGGCGCCGCAGTTCGACTCGCTGCTGGCCAAGCTGATCGTCACCGGCGCCGACCGCCAGCAGGCGCTGCGGCGGGCCCGCCGCGCCCTGGCCGAGATCAGCATCAGCGGCGTGGCCACCGTCCTGCCGTTCCACCGCGCGGTGGTGGAGGCCCCGGACTTCATCTCGGAGGCCGGCCTGGACGTCCACACCCGCTGGATCGAGACGGACTTCGCCGACCGGATCCCGGCCGATCCCGACTTCAGCCCCACGGGCCCCGAAGGCCGCCGGCGCACCATCACGGTGGACGTGGACGGCCGGCGCCTCGCCGTCGGGCTTCCGGCAGATCTGCTGGACGGCTGGGCCCGCTCGGGCCAGGGGCTTCCCGGCGGTCTTTCGGCTGCGCCTGCCGCAGGCTCGCCCGACGGCGGTGCTTCCGACCCTGCGCAGCTCCGCGCGGCCATGAGCGGCACCGTGGTGAAGTGGCTCGTGGATCCCGGCACGGACGTGGCCGCCGGCGATCCCGTGGTAGTCCTGGAGGCCATGAAAATGGAAACCAGCGTCCCCGCCCACCGCGGCGGCGTCCTCTCCGGCGTCGCCGCCGGACCCGGCGACGTGATCACCGCCGGGTCGGTCCTGGCGCATATCGGCTAACTGTTTGCCGGCAAAGGCAAGAGGACGACGGCGGGACCACCCGCCGTCGTCAGTTTTTCTTTGCCCTGCATATAAGGCAATGTCATAGCTTATAATCTATAACCAACGAACATTCCCAACGAGGAGGCTTGGTGGCCGACAAACGGAAAATAGATGTGGCTGGCCCCGTGGTGGAGCTGGACGGCGACGAGATGGCGCACGTCATCTGGGAGTTCATTCGGGACCGCCTAATCTGCCCCTATCTGAACATTGACCTCAGGCGCTACGACCTCTCCCTCCGGAACCGCGACGCCACCGACGACCAGGTCACGCTGGACGCCGCACACGCGGTCCGGGAGCACGGGGTGGGCATCAAGTGCGCCACCATCACTCCCGATGAAGCCCGGGTGGCGGAGTTCGGACTCAAGAAGATGTGGGGCTCCCCCAACGGGACGGTCCGGAACGTGCTGGGCGGTGTCCTGTTCCGCGAACCGATCATCATCTCCTCCATCCCCCGCCTGGTCCCGGGCTGGACCAAGCCCATCGTGATCGGCAGGCACGCGTTCGGTGACCAGTACCGGGCCTCAAACTTCAGAGTGCCCGGCCCGGGGACGCTGACCCTTACGTTCACCCCGTCCGACGGCGGACAGGAGATCCGGCAGGAAATCGTCACCTATCCCGAGGGAGGCGGCGTGGCCATGGGGATGTACAACTTCAACGAGTCCATCCGCGACTTCGCCCGGGCGTCCTTCGCCTACGGCCTGCAGCGGAACTACCCGGTGTACCTCTCCACCAAGAACACGGTCCTGAAGGCCTACGACGGGCAGTTCAAGGACCTGTTCCAGGAGGTCTACGACGCCGAATTCAAGGACAGCTTCGACGCGGCGGGCCTCAGCTACGAACACCGCCTGATCGACGACATGGTCGCTTCAGCGCTGAAGTGGGAGGGCGGCTACGTCTGGGCCTGCAAGAACTACGACGGCGACGTCCAGTCCGACACCGTCGCCCAGGGCTTCGGGTCCCCCGGGCTGATGACCTCGGTCCTGATGACCCCGGACGGCAGCACTGTGGTGTCCGAGGCGGCCCACGGCACCGTCGCGCGGCACTTCCGCCGGCACCAGCAGGGCAAGGCAACCTCCACGAACCCCATCGCCCTGGTTTTCGCCTGGACCAGGGGGCTTCTGCACCGCGGCAGGCTGGACGGCACGCCCGAGGTTGTTGGCTTCGCCGAAACGCTGGAGGACGTGGTCATCAGGACTGTTGAGTCCGGCAGCATGACCAAGGACCTGGCGCTGCTCATCGGCCCGGACCAGCACTTCCTGACGACGGAGGATTTCCTCGCGGCCGTGGACGCCAACCTTCGGCAGCGGCTGAACTAAGTCAGCACACGCAGCCCCGCACGCGAAAACGGCGGCCGCCTTCTTTGGGAAGGCGGCCGCCGGCGTCGTTTTTTGGGTTTGTCAGACGCGTTCGACGGCGGTGAGGCGGGCTGCGACGGTGTGGGCGAAGTCGCTGGTGCCGGCGGTGCCGCCCATGTCTTTGGTGGTGGTGCCGGCCAGGACGGTCGCTTCAACAGCCTTTTCGACGAGGTCTGCCGCGGTGAGGACTTTCCCGTCGGCGAATTTTGCGCCGAGCCAGCGCAGCAGCATCGCGGACGAGAGGATCATCGCGATGGGGTTCGCGATGTTCTTCCCGGCGATGTCCGGGGCGGAGCCGTGCGAGGCCTGGGCCATGGCGTGGGTGTCGGAGGAGTTGATCGAGGGCGCGATGCCCAGGGACCCGGCGACTTCACCGGCGAGGTCGGAGAGGATGTCGCCGAACATGTTTTCGGTGACGATGACGTCGAACCTGTTGCCGCGGCGGACCAGGTGCGCGGTCATTGCGTCGATGTGGAAGTCGTTCACGGTCACGTCCGGGTATTGGGCAGCGACTTCCTTGCAGACGTCGCGGAACAGTCCCGTGGTCATTTTCAGAACGTTGGCCTTGTGCACGATGGTCAGCTGCCTGGACCGGGACCGGGCGAGCCGGAACGCGGCATGCGCGATGCGTTCGGTCGCGGCACGGGTGATGATGCCGTGCATGATGGCCACGTCCGGGGTGGGCATGAACTCGCCGGTGCCGGCGAAGGTGTTCCGGTCGGCGTAGAAGCCTTCGGTGTTTTCCCGCACGATGACCAGGTCGGTGCCCTCGACGATGGCATTCCCGCCGGGGAAGGCCTTGGAGGGGCGGATGTTGGCGAACAGGCCGAAGTGCTTGCGGATGGTGCCGGAGGGGTTCAGCGCGGACCTGTGCGGTTCCGGGTAGGCGGCGGAATCGTGCGGGCCCAGCAGCCAGCCGTCCACATCATTGAGCGCGGTCAGGGTTTCGTCCGGGACGGCGGTGCCATGGGTGTCGATCGCGGTCCGGCCCAGCGGCAGCTCGGTCCACTCGATCGCCGGGGCGCCGGCGGCTTCCATGGCCGCGTCGAGAATCTTCACCGAGGCCGGAACGATCTCCGGGCCGATCCCGTCGCCGTTCAGGACGGCGAGGCGGTACTGCCTTGATGCGGTCATCTGTACTTCCTTTTCTAGTTCGTGGTTGGGGCACCGGCGCCGGCCAGCGTCCTGCGCAGGATCATGGGGATGACGCCGCCGACGGCCAGGAGCTCGCATTCCAGCCCCGTCTCCACCGCGGCGGTTGCCGTGAATGGTTCTTCGCTGCCGTCTGCCCGCACGATCCTGACGGGGATCTCTGCCCGGGGGTGGATGCGGTCTTCAGGAGCGTCTACTGCGATCCGGTCGCCAGGCTTGAGGCTGGTGAATGTGTCCCGCATGTCTGCGGGCATGACGAGCGGGAGGATGCCCATGCCGATGAGGTTGGAGCGGTGGATGCGTTCGAAGCTGGCGGCGATGACGCTGCGCACGCCGAGCAGCCGCTGGGCCTTGGCGGCCCAGTCCCGCGAGGATCCCATGCCGTAGCGCTCGCCGGCGACCATGACCACGGAGTCACCCGCGTCGCGGTACCGCTGCGCGGCGTCCCAGATGGGTAGGGTTTCGTTCGATGGCGCGTGGACAGTGTGCGCCACGGGAGCGTCGGGGTGCAGGAGGTTCCTGACTGACTTGTTATGAAAGGCGCCCCGGACCATGACCTCCCAGTTGCCGCGGCGGGATGCGAAGACGTTCAGGTCCGCCCGGTCCTCTCCCCGTTCTACCAGGAAGTCAGCAACGTCGCTGCCGGGTGGGATGGCGCTGGCCGGGGAGATGTGGTCTGTGGTGATGTCATCGCCAAGAACCAGCAGCGGATGCGCCGTGAAGCTGCCCAGCAGGCTTCCCTCCGAAATGGCGGCGAAGGGCGGACGGCGAAGGATAGTGGAGGCCGCATCCCAGGGGTACTGCGCTCCTTCGGGCGCCTCCACCCGACGCCACTGCGGATCGCGGCTGGCGATGGCAAAGTCACGCCGGAAGTCCAGCGGATCGTTGGCCTTGACCATTAGCGCGTCGATCTCGGCGCGGGTCGGCCAGAGCTCGTTGAGATAGACGGGCGTGCCATCTGCCATATGCTGCAGGGGTTCGGTGCTGAGGTCCCGTTTGGCGTCGCCGGCCAGGGCGAAGGCAACCACCAGCGGGGGCGACATAATGAAGCTGAGCTCCACGTCCGGATGGACCCGGCCCGGGAAGTTCCGGTTGCCGGACAGGATCGCGACGGGCTCGCTGAAGCCGTCCTGCTGGGCCTTGGTGATGACGGGTGTGAGCGGGCCGGGGTTGCCGATGCAGGTGGTGCAGCCGAACCCGACGATGTCGAAGCCCACTGAGGAGAGGTCATCGGTCAGCTCGGCGCGCTTGAGGTAGCTGGCGGCAGCCGGGGAGCCCGGGGCCAGCGACGTCTTGACCCACTCCGGGACCTTCAGGCCCCGGTTGCGGGCGTTGCGGGCGAGCAGTCCGGCGGCGATCAGCAGCCGCGGGTCAGAGGTGTTGGTGCAACTGGTGATGGCCGCCAGGGCCACCGGAAAGTCCGGAATGCTTCCCTGCCCGGCCCGGGCCGGGCCGGCTTCCTGAGCCAGTGCCTGGCGGATCCCGCCGAACGGCAGGAGATCCTGGGGACGGCGCGGGCCGGCGGCGTGCATCGCGACGGCGGAGAGGTCGACGTCGATGACCCGGGTGTACACCGGCGTTGCGGAGGCGTCGAACCAGAGGCCCGTCTGCCGGGCATACGCCTCCACCAGCCGCGTCTGTTCGGCGCCGCGTCCGGTGCTGGTCAGGTAGTCGAGGACGTGGCCGTCGATCGGGAAATAACCGGTGGTGGCACCGTATTCCGGGGCCATGTTCGCCACGACGGCCCGCTCCCCCACGGTCAGAGTGGAGACGCCAGGGCCGAAGAACTCCACGAACTCGCCGGTGACGCCGACTTCACGGAGCCGGTTGGTGATGGCCAGTGCCAGGTCGGTGGCGAGGGTGCCTGTCCGAAGTTCTCCGGTGAGCCGGACTCCGACGACGTCGGGGATGCGCAGGGTCGCGGGCATTCCGAACATGACGGTCTGTGCTTCGAGGCCCCCGACACCCCAGCCCAGGACACCGAGGCCGTTGATCATCGGAGTGTGGCTGTCCGTACCCACCATCATGTCCGGCACCGCCCACCGGGCTCCGTCCTTCTCGACGACGCTCACTACTGTGGCCAGCTGCTCCAGGTTGATCGTGTGCATGATGCCGGTGCCCGGAGGGTTGATGTGCACGTCGCTCATTGCTTTGGAGGCCCATTTCAGGAACTGATAGCGCTCCCGGTTTCGGCGGATTTCGTGCTTGATGTTCCGGGCAGCCGCATCCTGGCGGCCGTATTCCTCCACCGCCAGGGAATGGTCAATTGAGACGTCCACGCGCAGCAGCGGATTCAGGGCCATCGGGTCCTCGCCGCTTTCGGCCAGGGCGTCGCGCATGGCGGCGATGTCCACCAGGGCCGGCGTGCTGGTGGTGTCGTGCATCAGCACACGGTTGGGAAGAAACTCAATTTCGGCGGTGCTGCTGCCGGTCTCGAGCCACCGTCGCAGGGCAGCCATCGCCTGCTCGCGCTCCTGCCCTGCCATGTTCCGCTGGACGTTTTCGGCCAGGAGCCGGAGCACCATGGGCAGTCGCGCATAATCGGCTCCGAAGGCACCTTCGATGTCCACCGCCTGCAGCACCTCGCCGTTGACGCTGAGGTGGATAAGGGCGGGGTTGGAGCCGGCGGCGGTGGCGATGCTCATCGTGCACACTTTCTCGAGGACAGCATTGGGGCCTGACGTAAATTATAAGCTATAACCTACAACCCGCGCCGCTGCTGGTGATGGTTTCATTCCGGCGCGGAAGCTGCTCTTGGCAGGATTCCGCGCCGGGCTCTCTTGGTCGGTTCCTAGTGGGTGACGGCCATGAGTTCGGCGACGTCGGCGGATACCACGTCCGACCGCGGGTAGAGGCGGACAGACTCTGCCGGGACCGCCAGGCGTACCGGCCCGGTCAGGCCGCCGGTGGTGCTGTCGACGAGGAGGGTCTTGCTGCCGTACTTGAGGTCGTACTCGTAGCGGGAACCGACGTAGGAGGTGGTCATGATGTCCGCACTGAGGATGATCGCGTCATCCGGCACCTGCGCTCCCCGGCTGGTCAGAAAGACCTTTTCGGGCCGGAACGCGACGGTGACAAGGTCCCCGGCGGCGGCCTGCTCGCTGGTTGCCACGTTGATGGTTTCCCCGCCCTCCTCCAGGCGGACCGTTGCCGCGCCGTTCCGGGCGGAAACGACCGTGCCGTCGATGAAGTTGGAGCGGCCGATGAAGGCCGCGACTTCGGCGGTGGCGGGGCGTTCGTAGATCTCGTACGGCGGGGCGACCTGGAGCATGTGCCCGTTGGACATCACGGCGATGCGGTCGCTCATGGCCAGGGCCTCTTCCTGGTCGTGGGTGACGTAAACGGTGGTGATGCCCAGTTCGGACTGCAGGCGTTTGAGCCAGACGCGGGCCTGCTCCCGGAGCTTAGCGTCGAGGTTGGACAACGGCTCGTCCAGGAGCAGGACCTTGGGCGAGTAGACCAGGGCGCGGGCCAGGGCGACGCGCTGCTGCTGACCGCCGGAGAGCTGATGCGGGTAGCGGTGCGCGAGATGGGCCAGGCCCACCTTGTCCAGGGCGTCGTGGATGAGAGTCTTCTGTTCGGCTTTGGGGACCTTGCGGATGTTCAGCGGCATGGCCAGGTTGTCCGCCAGGGTCATGTGCGGCCAGAGCGCGTAGGACTGAAACACCATCCCGAGGTTGCGTTCTTCCGGCGGGACGAATTTGTTGGAGGTGGCGTCAACCAGGACGGTGCTGCCGACGGCGATGGACCCGGAGGTGGGCTGCTCCAGGCCTGCCAGGCAGGACAGGGTGGTTGACTTGCCGCAGCCGGAGGGGCCCAGGAGGGTGAAGAACTCCCCGTCCCTGATGGTGAAGCTGACCTCATGCAGAACGGTGTTGCCTCCGAAGTCCTTGCGGAGAT
The DNA here is from genome assembly GCF_042668165.1 of Arthrobacter sp. NPDC057388. Taxonomy (NCBI): domain Bacteria; kingdom Bacillati; phylum Actinomycetota; class Actinomycetes; order Micrococcales; family Micrococcaceae; genus Arthrobacter; species Arthrobacter sp. NPDC057388. The sequence continues at coordinate 6,507 of NZ_JBHVBL010000062.1, read as the reverse complement.
TCTTGACGACGACGTCAGGCATCTTTCTTTCCTTTCGTGAGCAGGCCGGCGATGCCGACGAAGGCTGCCGTGATGACGATCTGGATGGTGGCCAGGGCGGCGACCGATCCGGTGTTGCCCTGGACCCAGAGCTCGAGCATGGTGGTGCCGATAACGGCGGAGTCGGCCGAGCCGAGGAATATGGCCGGGGAGTATTCCTTCATCATCACCACGAAGGTCAGCACCATCGCAGCGACGAATGCCGGGGTAAGGAGTTTGACCAGGATCCGCAGGAACATGCGCATCCAGTCCGCCCCGTTGACGCGGGCCGCGTTGTCCAGTTCCTCGCCGATCTGCATCACGGCCGGGGAGATCGACCCGAACGCGCTCGGCAGCGCGCGGATGCCGAACCCGATGATGATGGCCCAGATCGTGCCCTGGAGCAGGGACCCCATGTTGAACGGCATGAACGCGAAGGCCCAGAACAGGCCGATGCCGATGATCAGGCCGGGCATCGCCTGCGGGGCCAGCGCCAGGTATTCGATCAGTTTGCGGTGGCGGAAGCTCGAACGCTTGGCGACGACGACAGCCACCACGGCCAGCACGCTGACCGTGACGGCACCGATGCCGGCGACGATGAGGCTGTTGCGGATTGAGCCGACATAGGCGGGGAACTCGAAGATGCGCTGGTAGTTGGCCAGAGTCGCGGAGGCGAGCGGGTTCTGCAGTGGGGTGAAGATCCTGGTGAAGGAGCGCATCACCAGCCCGGCAATGGGGATGAGCGCTCCGATGACGACGTAGACGGCGATGAAGGCGACGGCGAGCCATTTGATCCAGCCCAGGTCAAGGAGGCGGGGCCGGGTGGCCTTGCCCCGGACCGAGACGAACCGTTTGGCGTCCTTGAGGAGCTTCGCCTGTGCGGCGACGAGCAGGACGGTCACCAGCAGGATGATGACTGACGCTGCGCCGAGGATGCCGTAGTCCGGGTCGATGGACTGCAGCCCGTTCTTGTACAGGAAGGTGGCGAAGACGGTGATGTCCACGGGCTGGCCGTAGAGCAGCGGGATGGACAGGGTTTCGATCGACATGCTGAACACCAGTACGGAGCTGTAGACCATGGGCGGGCGCAGCATCGGGATGATGACCGACCAGAGGATCCGGAACGGGCCTGCGCCCACGGTCTGGGCTGCGCCTTCGAGGGATGCGTCGGAGTTGCGCAGCGCGTTCGCACAGAACAGGTAGGCGATCGGGGCCAGTGCGACTGCCTCGGTCAGTGCCATGCCCGGGATCGTGTAGAGGTCCCAGGGCAGGAAGCCGAGGATCCTGCGGACTTCAACGCTGGCAAAGCCCGCCGGTCCGTACATCGTGATCCAGCCAAAACCCAGGATCAGGGAAGAGATGAAGAATGGCCATTGCATTGCCGCACCAAAGAACTTCCGGCCGGGAATGTTGGTGCGGATCACCACGATGGCCATCGGCACCGCGATCAGCAGTGTCATCACGGTGGTCAGGACCGCGAAAAGGAGCGTGTTGAGGGCCACCGTGCCGAAACCGGCTTCGGTGAAGAGCCGGGTGTAGTTTTCGGCGGTGAACAGACCGCCCTCCTCGTACAGAGGGCGGTCCATCACCGACTGGTAGAGCGTGGGGACCACCGGTGCAAGAACCAGGAGCGCCAGGATAATGATGGTTGCCCAGTACAGCAGCTGGCCGCGGTCGGCGCCAAGGATCCTGGGGTACTTCGGCGCCGGGTACTCCGGCCTGACGGCCGCGGCGGCCGCCTGGGCCGGGGGCCTGGTTTCGGGAATTGTTGTCATGGTTTTTCCGGTCCTTGCCTGGTCAGTCGTGATGCTTACTTTTTGAGGCTGTTCCAGCGCGCGGTGAAGGCTGCCTTCTCATCCGCGGAAACCGACTCGTAGGGAACGGAGACGATGTTCGCCTCGCCGACGTCCTTGACGATGTCGGCATAGGTGTAGGTGTACTCGACAGGCTTCACACCCTCGCGGAAGGACGAGAGTCCGCCTTCCTGGATGGCCTGCTGGCCTTCGGCCGAGAGGGTGAAGTCCATGAACAGCTTGGCGGTGGCAGCGTGCGGCGCCTTCGCGGCGATGCCAAGGCCTCGCGGCAGGACCACGGTGCCGTCATCGGGAAGTGCGATCTTGAACAGGCCGCCGGAGTCTTTTACGACAGGGAAGGCCGGCGCGGCGCTGACCAGTGCGCTGGCGACATACTCACCGGACAGGACCTTCTCGGTGGCTGATGAGCTTTCCGGCCGTGACAGCGGCAGGATCGTCGCCAATGACTCCCACGCTTCGGGTTTGCTCTTGGTCAGGGCGTGGAAGACCGTGAATCCGAAGGCGCCTTTGATGTCGCGGACGCCGATCTTGTCCTTGAACTGCGAGGGGTTGGCCTTGGCCTGCTCGGCCAAGGAAGCCAGACCCGTCGGAGCGTTGGGCAGCAGCGAGGTGTTGTAGGTCACCGTCATCGCATCTGTGGACATGGCGGTGACGCCCGGCAGCAGGTTGGCGAACTTGGGTACCTTCGCCAACTCCGGGGACTTGTACGGGGTCAGGACATCGGCTCGTGCCGCGAAATCCGCCCAGGCTCCGGACGCGTTGGACACCAGGACGTCGGCCGGCGACTTTCCTGTGGCATTCTCACTCAGAACGCGCTGGAAAACCTCATCGGAACCGAGGTTGTTGGCCGAGATCTCCTTGATGAATGGATACTTCTTCTTGAAGTCCCGGAAGACCGGGGCCCAGTTCTCCTGGTCCGTGTTCGAGTAGATCGTCAGCTCGCCGCCTTCCTTCTCAGCGGCAGCCACCAGCTCCTTGTAATTGGCCGGGTAATAGTCGGGGTACTGGCCCGTTGCAATGGAGTTGACCGGCGCGGGAGCGGCTGCCGGCGACGAGCCGCCGCAGGCGGTCAGGGTCAGGGCCACGGCCGAAACCACGCCCGCCGCTGCGTACTTGAAGAACAAGGCTCGTGGCAGGGGCTGTGGGATGGAGCGGGGTTTGGACGCCATCATGGCTGTCTCTCCTTTGAGCAAAGCGATGGGAACTTTGACTTGCGGACCATTCGCTGTGATCCGACTCACGTCACTATAGCTTATAACCTATAGGCGCTTGTCAAGTACTTTGCGCCCCGACGAGGCGCCTTGACTTGATTTGCGTCACAACCTACGCTTCTTACAGCCTATAACCTATAAAGCGCCGCAAGGGGCTTACTCAGGAGTTTCACCATGACCGTCAAAGACGACCCGGGTCAGGCACAGTTCGCCAAGGCGACTGTCCGCAAGATCACGCTGCGGATCATCCCGTTCATCTTCCTGCTGTACATCGTCAACTACATCGACCGCGCCAACATCGGCTACGCGTCCCTGCAGATGAACGCCGAACTGGGCCTGACGAGCCAGGCCTTCGGCCTTGCCGCCGGACTGTTCTTCATCGGTTATTTCCTCTTCGAAGTGCCCAGCAACGTCGCCCTCGCCAAATTTGGCGCCCGGCGGTGGATCGCCCGGATCCTTGTAACCTGGGGCATCCTCGCCGTCGCCATGGGGTTTGTCCAGAACGACATTCAGCTGTACATCATCAGGTTCCTGCTGGGCGTCGCGGAGGCAGGCTTCTTCCCCGGCATCATCGTGTACCTGGGCTTCTGGTTCCGCGGCAAGGAACTGGCCACCACCATCGCCCTCTTTGTGGCATCCATCCCCGTCTCGTACATCATCGCTTCCCCGCTCAGCACCTGGATCATGCACACGGTGGGGTGGTTAGACATGAGCGGCTGGCGCTGGATGTTCATCCTCGAGGGCCTGCCGGCCGTGATCCTCGGCGTTATCTGCTTCTACGCCCTCACCGAACGCCCGAAGGACGCCAAATGGCTGACAGCCAGGGAGCGCGACTGGATTACCGCCGAACTGGAAAGCGAACAGGCCGCCAAGAAGGGCTCCACCCTCCACATGAGCATCTGGAAGACCCTGGCCAACCCGAAAGTCCTCTACCTGGGCGCCATCTACTTCGTCTACCAGGTGGGAAGCCTCGGCGTCGGCTACTGGCTCCCGCAGATCATCAAAGGCCTGTCCGGCACCCTGGACACCACGCAGATCGGCCTCATCGCCATGATCCCCTACGCTGTGGCCACCGTCGCCATGATCTGGTGGTCCCGCCGCTCCGACCGGAAGAATGAGCGCAAGGCACACAGCTACATCCCAATGGGCGTCGCAGCCGTCGCCATGTTCCTGGCAGCCGTCCTTGAATCCCCCATTTTGGTCATCGCCTCCATCAGCATCGCCCTGGCCGGCCTGTATGCGTTCAAGTCCCCGTTCTGGGCTGTTCCCGGCCAGTTCCTCTCCGTGGCCACCGCAGGAACCGCCATTGCCGCCATCAATTCGATCGGCAACCTCGGCGGCTTCGTAGGACCCTTCGCGCAGGGCATGATCGTTGACGCAACAGGCTCCCCGACGGCGGGACTGTACTTCTTCGCAGGCCTCCTGGCCGTCTCCACCGCCATGATGGTGGCCATGCGGCTGCGCAGAATCCCGGCTCCGGAAGAAACCGGGTCCGGGGCCGAGAAGACTAAAATCACGGCGGCCCGCTAAGGTGAGCACCTCCCAAGTTGCCTATGTAGGCTCACGCACCACACCGGACCGCGGAACCGGCACGGGAATCAGCAGCTTTATCCTCACCGACGGCCGGTGGACCCTCACCCATGAGACACCGGCCGTCAACCCGGGCTTCCTGGTCCTCGACCCCGCCCGGAGCGCCCTTCACGCCGCCCACGGCGACCAGGACTACGTCACCTCCTACCGGACGCACGCGGACGGAAAACTGGAAGAGATCGGCACCCAGCCGACACGTGGAACCAACCCGGCACACATCTGCCTGGACCCGTCGGGCCACTATGCACTGGTCGCCAACCACACCAGCGGCTCCGTGGTCAGCCTGCCCGTCCTGCCAGACGGCAGCCTGGGACCGGTCGCGGGGCAACTGCAATTCACCGGCACTCCCGGGCCACACCGCGCCGACCAGACAGGTTCCAAACCGCATCAGGTGATGTTCTCCCCGGCCGGCGACTACTTCCTCGTCCCGGACAAAGGCCTGGACACTCTATTCACCGGCCGGCTGTCCCCTGCCACCGGCGATCTGGAACTGACCGGAACCACCCGGCTGCGTGAATTCAGCGGACCGCGCCACGTCGTCTTCCACCCCCACCGTCCGGTCGTCTACAGCATCAACGAACTGAACTCCACCGTGACCGTCCTGGACTGCAGCACACCCGAACCGGGGCTGCGCCCCGTCCAGATACTCTCAACGGTTGAGCCTACAGACACCCGCGACAGCAGGGCCGCAGAACTGGCAATCAGCACCGACGGCCGCTTCCTCTACGCCAGCAACCGCAGCGGCGCCGGAGACGGGACTCCCGGCGGTCCGGGTGATGACACCATCGCCGCCTACGCCATCAACGACGACGGAACCCTCGCCCCGGTCTCATGGGCCAGCAGCGGCGGCATCCGGCCGCGCTTCATCAGCCTCAGCAGAGACGGCAAGACTCTCTACGCCGCCAACGAAAAGACCGGGACCATCCAGGAACTCAGGATCGATGCAAGCGACGGCACGCTCCGGCAAGGGGCGAAAGCGGCCCAGGCAGCCTCACCCGTGTGCATCATTTTTGGCCCTTGAGGCCCCCGCACGCCCTTCCTCCACTGGAAACATCGGGCCGGTTACTATAAGACATAGCCTATTCCGGCGGCCTCACAGCCTCCGCGAGGCCTGACGCACTAAGGAGTGAACGGTGGCAAACCCGGCCCTACTGACCAAGAACGCCTACGCCTACGAGGAGCTGCGCACCCGCATCCTCACGGGCGTCCTCCCCCAGGGCTCCATCCTGAGCCAGGCGCTCCTGGCCCAGGAAATCGGCGTCAGCACGACTCCCCTGCGCGAGGCGCTCCGCCGGCTGGCCGCCGAGGGTCTGGTGCAGCTCGAATCCCACCGCGATGCCCGGGTCGCCTCCCTCACCGCTGACGAAGCCCGCGATCTGTACGTCCTCCGCGAGAACCTGGACCCGCTGGCCGCCGGGCTGGCGGCGCACAGCCGGACACCCGCCGATATCGAGAACATCCAGGCGGCGCTGAAGCAGCTGACGCCGTTGCACGACGCCGCCGACCTGGAGGCCATGACGGCGCACCGCGAATTCCACCGCGCCGTCTACCGAGCCTCGCACAACCCGCTGCTCATCGGGATCCTTGAGGGCCTGTGGGACAAGGCGGACCGTTACCGCCAGATCGGCCTGCAGAGCCAGAAGGACTCCGCGAAGGACCGCAAGCGCGTCCGCGAAGAGCACATCGAGATCGCCGACGCCGTGGTGGCCGGTGACGCCGTCCGGGCCCGCGAGATCATGCAGCGCCACGTCGTGGGCAGCCTGGGCCGCCGCGCCATCGCCGTCCTCGCAGAGGGGTAGCACCACCCCTCCAACCCCGCGCGAACTGGCAGGTAATGCCCTCAAATCCACGTCTTGAGGGCATTACCTGCCCTG
>NZ_JBHVBL010000061.1:0-20856 GCF_042668165.1 Arthrobacter sp. NPDC057388 | reverse complement strand
GGCGTGCGGACAGCTGGTGCCACGGTTGGGTGGGAGCTCAGGCCCGGGCGGCGATGGCCGCGGCCCCGGCCGCTGTGAACTCCGCGATGCGTTCACGCGGGGTGGCGTCGCTGACGAGCGCCTCCCCCACGAGGATGGCGTTGGCGCCGTGCGCCGCATAGTGCGCGACGTCGTCGGCGTTCCTGACGCCCGACTCCGCCACCACCACTGCGCCGGCGGGAATGCTGCCGGCGAGTGAGGCGAAAACGGAACGGTCGACGTCGAGCGTCTTGAGGTTGCGGACATTGACGCCGATGATCCGGGCGTCGGCGGCCACGGCGCGCTCGACTTCCTCCGGGGTGTGGGTCTCCACCAGCACGTTCATGCCGAGCTCACGGCTCAGGGCACTGAATTCGCGCAGCTGCTGGTCCGCCAGGGCGGCGACGATCAGGAGGATGAGGTCCGCGCCGTGCGCGCGGGCTTCCCAGATCTGGTACTCGTCCAGCGTGAAATCCTTGCGCAGCAGCGGGACGTCCACCCGGGCGCGAACGGCGTCCAGGTCGGCCAGCGATCCGTTGAACCGGCGCTGCTCGGTCAGCACGCTGATCACCGCGGCACCGCCGTCGGCGTACTGCACGGCCAGCGATGCGGGGTCCGCGATGCTGGCGAGGTCGCCCTTGGAGGGGCTGCGGCGCTTGATCTCGGCGATGACTTTGAGCTCGCCGCGGTCGGCGGAGGCACCGCCGAGGGCAGCCCAGGCGTCCCGGGCAGGAGCAGCCGCCAGGGCGCGGTCCTTCAGCTCCGCGAGGGACACGAGGCGCTTCCGCCCCTCCATGTCCTCCCTGACACCGGCGTTGATGTCGTCGAGAACCGTCACGGTTAGTGGCCGGAGTTCTTGATCTTGCTGCCGCCCACGCCGTAGCCTGCCTTGCGCATGATGAAGCCGGCCAGCAGGCCGAGGACCATGACGCCGATGCCGCTCCAGAAGATCGGGGTGTTTGCGATCACGAAGGCGATGGAGGCGATGAGCGCGCCGATGAGCATGACGATCACGCAGGTCCAGGCGGCCGGGCTGTTGCCGTGGCCGAGGTCGATGCTGTGGTCGATGCCGTGGTGCTGCTTGGGGGCCGCGGGCTTTGTACCGGAAACAGTGGCTTTGCTCATGTGAATCTCCTCAGGATCAATACTGCTTACATTCTGCCATTTTTTGCCGCGGCCTTCGGCATCGCGGCCCGGGTGCATGGCTGCGTGACCCGCCAGCTCAGGTGGGGTCGTCGCCCCGGGAGAGCCTGTCCCAGCTGTCGATCTCGTCCACGGGACCGCTCTGGTGACCCGCGGGACCGGCCGCGGCGGTGTCGTACTTCGTCCGGGACTTCCAGTACCGTCCCGCCGGAACCACCAGCAGGCCGCCGGCGGCCAGCAGGGCTCCTGCGACGACGGCGAGCACCGGGAAGGCGCTGACGCTCACGTCCGCACTGCCTCCCGAAACCCCGGTGGCTGCGGCGATCGACCCCTGCGCCGCCGCGAGGGGATCAGCCAGCACAGTCGCGGCAGCGGCGATGATGCCCGCTGCCGCCAGGACGATGATGGCGGTGATGACCCAGCGTGCGATCTTCCCCGCGATCGAGGCCGCCAGACCGCCCGCCAGTGCGACGAGCGCCAGGGCTGTAACGGTGGTGGCGGCTTTGCTGCCCTGCACCTGGAGGCCGCCGTCGCCGCCGGCAGCCTGTCCCAGCTGCTGGGGGTCCAGATGGACCGTCAGCCAGGTCTGGGTGGTGGTGCCGAAGGCCGCCAGCGCAAGGGCCGCGATCAGGAGCACCACTGTGGACTTGCGCGCCCAGCCCGGCACGCTGCTGCGCGCCTTTGCCGGCATGGCGGATCCGGCGGGACCGGCCATCAGGAGTTTGTCCCGGCGACGGTATCGGGACTGCTGGCAGAGTCCGGGGCATCTACCGATTCGGCCGTGATGTTGTGCAGCGAGCCGGCGGTGTGGACGGCGCGCAGCGGGGCGGCCGCCTTGTTGACGGTCTCCTGCGCCTCGGCAGGATTGCTGGAGTCCGCCACGATGCCGCCGCCGGCCTGGACGTACGCGCGCCCCTCGCGCAGGAGCGCGGAGCGGATGGCGATGGCCATGTCCATGTCGCCGGCGAAGTCCAGGTACCCCACCACGCCGCCGTAGATGCCGCGGCGGTGCGGTTCGAGTTCATCGAGCAGGCGCAGGGCGCGGGGTTTCGGGGCGCCGGAAAGCGTTCCTGCCGGGAACGTGGCCTTCAGGACGTCATAGGCCTTGGCCGCGGGGGCCAGCCGTCCGACGACGGTGGAGACCAGGTGCATGATGTGGCTGAACCGCTCCACCTCCATGAACTGGGTGACATCCACCGACCCCGCCACGCACACCTTCGAAAGGTCGTTCCGGGACAGGTCCACCAGCATGAGGTGCTCGGCCCGTTCCTTCTGGTCGGCGAGGAGTTCCTCGGCCAGTGCCTTGTCCGCGTCCACGGTCTTGCCACGCGGCCGGGACCCGGCGATGGGGTGCGTGATGACGTCTTCGCCGGTGACAGTCACCAGGGCCTCGGGCGAGGACCCTACGATCGAGTACTGGCGGCCAGCGGCATCCTCAAGGCTGAAAATGTACATGTACGGGCTCGGGTTGGTGTTCCGCAGCACCCGGTAGACGTCCAGCGGCGAAGCCCCGCATTCCATCTCGAAGCGGCGCGAGATGACCACCTGGAAGACTTCGCCATCCACGATCGCCTCCTTGCCACGGTCGAGTGCGGCAAGGTACTCGGGCTCGTGCCAGCGTTCCTGCACGCTGGCGGCAAAATCGAGGGCGGCCGGCTCAAGCACGGACACCGGCTGGACCACCGGGGTGCTGATGCGGGCCAGCAGCTCCTTCACACGCGCGACGGCGTCATGCCAGGCCTCATCCACGCGTTCCGAGCTGTTGTCGAAGTTGATGGCGTTGGCGATCAGCAGCACCGTGCCGTCCATGTTGTCGTGGACGGCCATGTCGGTGACGAGGTTCAGCGCCAGTTCGGGGAGCTGCAGGTCGTCCTCCGGCGGGCTGGTCAGCTTTTCCCAGTGGCGGACCGTTTCCCAGCCCAGGAAGCCGACGAGGCCGGAGGTGAAGGGCGGGAGCCCGTCGAACCGGTCGGTGCGCAGGGCCTCGATGGTGTCGCGGATGGCATCAACGGGGTTTCCGTCCACCGGCACGCCCGCCGGCGGCTCGCCCAGCCAGTGCGCCTCGCCGTCCTTGGTGGTCAGCGTGGCACGGGAGCGGGAGCCGATGAAGGAGTAGCGGGACCATGCGCCGCCGACAGCCGCCGACTCCATGAGGAACGTGCCGGGCTGGCCCTGCGCCAGCTTCCGGTACAGCCCGATCGGCGTCTCAGCATCCGCCAGCACCTTGAGCCGGACAGGAATGACCCGGCTGTGGGCGGCGAGTTCCCGGAATTCTTCCAGGCCAGGGCTGATGATTCCGAGGTCCTGCATCGCTATTGGTTCTCCGTCTGTTCTTGGGGGTGCCTGTTGGGTTTCGGGGCTGTTGGTGGAGGAGCCGGGCCGTTAGTGGGCCGGTCCTGCCACAACGTCGAAGGCCCGGCCGTCAAAGCAGGTGCGTGTACCGGTGTGGCATGCTGCGCCAACCTGGTCCACCCGGACCAGAAGGGCGTCGCCGTCGCAGTCCAGGGCCACCGACTTGACCCACTGCACGTGGCCGGACGTGTCACCCTTGCGCCAATACTCCTGGCGGGAACGTGAGTAGAACGTCACCCGGCCGGTGGTCATGGTGCGGTTCAGGGCCTCGTCATCCATCCACCCCAGCATGAGGACCTCGTTGGTGTCGAACTGCTGCACGATGGCGGCCACAAGTCCGGCGCCGTCCCGCTTCAGGGCCGCAGCAACCTCGGCTGGCAGCGGACTGCCCGGCAGAAGGCCTTCGCCGGCATCAAGGGAAGGGGCGCCGGAAGTTTGGGCGGCGCCGAAGGTTTGGGCGGCGCCAGAAGGTTGGGCGGGGGCGGGGGCGGGCTGCTCAGACATCACGTCAAGTCTAGTGCCCATACGGGGACGCTGGCACAAACGCCCCCGGCACCCCGCCAGCGGCAGCAGGTCACAGCGCATGGCCGGCGGGACAACGGCACAAATTCACCGACAACAACTTACTGCGCAACTCCACCTGGGACGTGCTAGTTTTCCAAGTGATGCATTTCGTCGATCCGTCCCGAGAAGTCCTGGCCGAGACCCTGCTGGCGGCCGGCCCCGACTCCCCCACGCTCTGCAAGGGCTGGCAGACCAGGGACCTGGCAGCGCACCTGTACCTGCGTGAGCGCAAGGCTGCCGTCGGACTGGGCCTGATCATCAAAGGCCTGGCCAAGGCCTCGGACAAGGCAACCGCCCGGCTGGCGGAAAAGCTCAGGACCGCCGACGACTATGCCAAACTCGTGAACTCTTTCCGGGCAGGACCCCCCGCACTGTCGCCCATGAAGATCAAGGCCCTGGATGAGAGCTCCAACCTGATCGAATACTTCGTCCACACGGAGGATGTCCGCCGCGCTGTTGACCGCTGGGCACCCCGTGCCCTCGACGAGGAATACTCGGACGCCCTGTGGAATGAACTGGTCAAGCGGGCAGCCATCCTCTACCGCGGCGTGGACCTCGGCATCGTCCTGGTCAGCCCCACCGGCCCCCGGCACGTCGCCAAGCGCGCGCCGGTCTCCGTGGCGATCGTCGGCGAGCCTGGCGAACTGCTGATGCACGCCCACGGCCGCACGCGCCATGCCCTGGTCACCTTCGAGGGCCAGCCCGACGCCGTCGCCCTCCTCCAGTCAGCCGAAGTAGGGCTTTAACAGAGCAACGCGCGTGGGCCCACGCGCGTTGCTTTTCGCTCTAGCGGACCTCGAAGCCAGCGTCGCGGATTGCCGTCTTGACCTGGGACATCATGTCGTCCGGACCCCAGTGGAAGATCGAGGCGGCCAGCACGGCGTCCGCTCCGGCCTGGACGGCGGGCGGGAAGTGCGCAGGCTCCCCTGCCCCGCCGGAGGCGATGATCGGAACCTTGACCGCCGAACGGACCAGCCGGATCAGCTCGAGGTCGAAGCCGTCCTTGGTGCCGTCGGCGTCGATGGAATTCAGCAGGATCTCACCCACGCCGCGGTCCGCGGCCTCCCTGGCCCAGGCGATGGCATCGATGCCGGTGCCCTGGCGGCCGCCGTGGGTGGTGACCTCAAAGCCCGACGGCGTGGGCTGGGACCCGGGGCGGACGCGCCGTGCGTCCACGGAGAGCACCAGCACCTGGGAACCGAAGTGCCGGGTGATTTCGTCGATGACGTCCGGACGGGCTACGGCTGCGGTGTTGATGGAGGCCTTGTCGGCTCCGAACCGCAGCAGCTTGTCCACCTCGGCAACGCCGCGGACGCCGCCGCCTACGGTGAGCGGGATGAACACTTCCTCGGCGGTGCGGCGGACGACGTCGAACGTCGTTTCCCGGTTGCCGGAGGACGCGGTCACGTCCAGGAAGGTGAGTTCGTCGGCCCCGGCGTTGTCGTAACGGTGCGCCAGTTCCACCGGGTCCCCGGCATCGCGGAGGCCCTCGAAATTGATGCCCTTGACCACGCGGCCGGCATCGACGTCCAGGCAGGGGATAACGCGGACGGATACAGCCATGACTTCTCCTGTTGTGCTGCTGGGTGTACTGAGGGAAACCGGGTCAGATCCGGCAGGCGTGGATGCTGCTGACCAGGATGGCGCGGGCGCCGAGGTCGTACAGCTCGTCCATGATCCGGTTGGTTTCCTTCTTGGGCACCATGGAGCGCACTGCCACCCAGTCGGAATCGCGCAACGGCGAGACGGTGGGTGATTCCAGGCCGGGCGTGAGTCCGGCGGCCTGCTCCACGAGTTCCTTGCGGATGTCGTAGTCCATGAGCACGTACTGCCGGGCCACCAGGACACCCTGCAGGCGGCGGATCAGGACCTCGATTTCCTTGGCCGTGCCGTTGGCCGCGCCGCCCTCGCCGGTGCGGCGGATGAGGACAGCCTCGGAGCGCAGGATCGGGTCGCCGAAGATTTCCATGCCGGCGGCCTTGAGGGTGTTGCCGGTCTCCACGACGTCGGCAATGGCGTCCGCGACGCCGAGCCGCACGGAGGATTCCACTGCCCCGTCCAGCCGGACAACCTTGGCCTTGATGCCGCGCTCGGCGAGGTAGTCCCGGAGCAGCCCGTCGTAGCTGGTGGCGAGGCGCTTGCCCTCGAGTTCCTCCACCGCGCCGAAGTCGCCGATCGGACCGGCGAAACGGAAGGTTGAGGCAGCAAAGCCGAGCGGCAGCAGTTCCTCTGCCTCGACCTGCGCGTCCAGCAGGAGGTCGCGGCCGGTGATGCCGACGTCGAGCGTTCCCTGCCCGACGTACACGGCGATGTCCCGGGGCCGGAGGAAGAAGAACTCGATGTCGTTGTCCGGGTCCACCATGACCAGCTCACGGTTGTCCCGGCGCTGGCGGTAGCCAGCCTCGGAGAGCATGGCAGAGGCGGCTTCGGACAGGGATCCCTTGTTGGGTACGGCTACACGCAGCATTAGGAGGTCTTTCTGGTTTGGAAGGTTGGGTCAGGCAAGCGGGGCCACGCAGAGGCGGCTAAAGATGCTTGTAGACGTCTTCCAGGCTGAGGCCCTTGGCAAGCATCAGGACCTGCAGGTGGTACAGGAGCTGCGAGATCTCCTCGGCGGCAGCCTCATCGGATTCGTACTCGGCAGCCATCCAGACTTCGGCCGCTTCCTCCACGACCTTCTTGCCGATACCGTGGACTCCCGAGTCCAGTTCGGTGACAGTCCGGGAGCCTTCGGGGCGGGTCGCTGCCTTCTCGCTCAGTTCTGCGAACAGCGTCTCGAAATTCTTCACGCCCTCCAGCCTACTTGCTCCGGGCCGGGGCCCGCGTGTCGGGCAGTTCCATGACGGCGGGGATGTGAGCGATTACACACGCTGTGTGCTTGCGCCCGCATCCCCGCACATGCACCGGAACTGGGAAAACGTTGCTTAGTAGTTCTTGAGCAACAGTGCGGTGGACAGCGCCGCTGTGACGGCCTCGTGCCCCTTGTCCTCGGACGAGCCGGGCAGTCCGGCCCGGTCCAGGCCCTGTTCTTCCGTGTCGCAGGTGAGCACGCCGAACCCGACCGGCACACCGGTGCTGACGCTCACGTCGGTAAGTCCCGACGTCGCGGCCTGGCAGACGTAGTCAAAGTGCGGCGTTCCGCCGCGGATGACGACGCCGAGGGCGACGACAGCGTCAAAGTGCGGTGCCAGCCGTGCGGCAGCAACGGGGAGTTCGAAGCTGCCCGGCACGCGCAGCACCGTTGGCTCGCTGATGCCGGCGTCCTTGGCGGCACGCAGGGCGCCGTCCAGGAGTCCGTCCATGATTTGGGTGTGCCAGCTTGCCGCCACGATCGCCAGCTTCAGCTGCGAGGTTTCCGCGGGGTCGAGGGTGGTGAGGTCAATCTGGGGTGCGCCGTGTCCGCTCATAAAGTCCTGGTCCGTTCAGTCTTGTTCGTGGTCAAAAGTATCGGTGCCGGTGCGGGGAAGTCCGGCGGTCTCGGTATCGAGGGTCAGCAGATGGTCCATGCGGTCCTTCTTGGTCTGCAGGTAGCGAAGGTTCTGCTCCCGGGACGGCACCTCGGTGGGCACCATCTCGACGACCCGCACGCCGGCCGTGGCCAGGCGGTTTTGCTTGTCCGGGTTGTTGCTGAGCAGCCGGATCTCGTGCAGGCCCATCTCGGCCAGGATCTGCGCAGCGGCCTTGTAGCAGCGGGCATCCACGGGCAGGCCTAGCTGCTCGTTGGCCTCGACGGTGTCGAATCCGGCCTCCTGCAGGGCGTAGGCCTTGATCTTGTTGGCCAGGCCGATGCCCCGGCCTTCCTGGCCGCGGAGGTACAGCAGCGTGCCGCCGTGCTCGGCAATCAGCTCCAGGGCGTAGGCGAGCTGTTCGCCGCAGTCGCAGCGGTAGGAACCAAAGACGTCACCGGTGAGGCATTCCGAGTGGAGGCGCACCAAGGGCGCCTGGCCGTCCTTGGGCGGATGCGGGGAACTGACCGCCAGGTGCTCGGCGCCGGTCACCAGGTCGGTCCACGCCTGCGTCACGAAATTACCGAACGCCGTGGGCAGCTGGACCACGGGCCCGCTGCTCACCGGGTGCGGCTGCCGGCCGTTGCTGCCCGGTTCCGCTGCTTGTGCTGCCGTCATCGTGTTTCCCCTTCTCCGGCCGGACTGACTTCCAAAGTGCTCTCCTGTGAAGATACACGGTTGCCAGCTCCCAGATAGGCAACCAGGTCCTCAATGGAGATCAGGGGGCAACCATGCTCGGCAGCGAAAACCCGAAGGCCGTCCAGCCGCATCATCTCCCCGTCGTCGTACACCACTTCAGCGATCACGCCCACCGGTTCCAGTCCGGCGAGCCGGCAGAGGTCGACAGCCGCTTCGGTGTGGCCGGGGCGTTCACGCACTCCCCCATTAACGGCCCGCAGCGGGAAAATATGCCCGGGACGGGTCAGGGTCTCCGGGCCGCTCTGCGGATCGGCGATGATCCGGGCGGTGAGGGCGCGGTCGGTGGCCGAGATGCCGGTGCTCACGCCGGTGGCGGCGTCACAGGACACGGTGTACGCCGTGCCTTTGGCGTCCTGGTTGACCTCCACCATGGGCGGCAGTTCCAGCGCGTCGGCCCGGGCTCCGTCCAGCGGCACGCAGATGACCCCGGAGCTGTACCGGATGGTCCAGCCCATGAGCGCCGGCGTGGCGTGCTGGGCGGCGAAGATGATGTCGCCCTCGTTTTCCCGGTCCTCGTTGTCCACCACCAGCACCGGCCGGCCGGCGGCCATGGCGCGGACAGCGTCCTCAATCGGGTCCAGGGTATGGGCCCCGGACGTCACGCCGCCGGGCACCGCCGCGTCGAGCTTTGCCGTGCTGTTCACTGCTGGACCTCCGTGTCTTCGTTGATTGCCGTTGCTTCCGGGCCGGTTTCCGGCTCCGCTGTGCGGAACGCGAGCAGCCGCTCGGTGTACTTGGCGAGCACGTCCACCTCAAGGTTCACCCTGCTGCCGGCCGGTTTCGCGCCGAGGCCTGTGTCTGCGAGTGTGGTGGGGATCAGCCCCACCTCGAACCAGGGCGCCGCCTCGGCCGCCGGGCTCACTGCCGTGACGGTCAGGGAAACGCCGTCGATGGCGATGGAACCCTTTTCCGCGATGTAGCGTGCCAGCCGCTGGGGGACGCCGAACCGGAGTCGTTCCCAGTTTCCCTGCGGTTCGCGTTCGAGAAGTTCACCGACGCCGTCCACGTGCCCCTGCACCACGTGGCCGTCAAGGCGCCCGCCGGCGGGGACGCAGCGTTCCAGGTTCACGGGGTCCCCGGCGGCAAGCTCGCCAATGGTGCTGCGGATGAGGGTCTCGCCCATGACGTCGACGCTGAAGTCCTTGCCGTCGATGGCCGTCGCCGTCAGGCACACGCCGTTGACCGCGATCGATCCGCCCAGCGGCAGGCCGTCCGCAGTGCCCGGGGCATGCAGGCGCAGCGTTGCGCTCGTGTCCCCGTTCCGGTCCACGGACAGGACCTTTCCCTGTTCGGCGATAATTCCGGTGAACATCAGTAGCCTCCCATGGCTGTGCCCGCTGCTTCGCGGGCAGGTAGTGAATCGGTTGACGTTGTGGGTGTTGCTGTTGGCTGTCCCGCCGGGCTGTCTTCCGCAGCGGGCGGGTCCTGGGTTTGGTGCGGCACACTGGCTTCCTCCGGCAGAAGGTGCAGGCGGAGGTCCCTGCCCAGGTACTGGACGGCGCCGCCGGAGGCGGGGTCCCACTCCCAGCGCTGGGCGTCCGCCAGTGTTCCGATGCCGAGGCCGTTGAGCGCCGGCGTTCCGGAGCCCAGCAGTGTGGGGGCCAGGTAGACGATGAGTTCGTCCACCAGGCCCGCAGCCAGGAAGGCACTGAGAATCCTTGAGCCGCCCTCCACCATGACGTGCCTTGTCCCTGCGGCGAAGAGAAGGTCCAGCGCCTCGTGGGGATCGCGGGTCGGCAGGTGCAGGACCTTCCCGTCGTCGCCGCGGACGGCGGCGTCGTCCGGCACGTTGCGCAGTCCCATGACCGCGCGCAGCGGCTGTTTCCCGGTGGTGTCGCCGTTGGCATCGCGGGCCGTCAGGCGGGGGTTGTCCACCAGCACGGTCTGCGTTCCGACCAGGATGGCGTCGATCAGGTTCCGGATGCTGTGGTTGTCGGCCAGGGACTCCGGACTGGAAATCCACTGGCTGGTTCCGTCCTCGGCGGCGATCCGGCTGTCGAGGGTCTGGGCGATGTGCAGGGTGACAAAGGGGCGCTGGGCGCCGACGGCCTGGAACCAGCGCCGGTTCAGCTCCAAAGCGCGCTCGGCGGCCAGTCCGCTCCGCACGCTTACTCCGGCGGCCCGCAGCGTGGCGGCCCCGCCGGCGGCTGGGTCATGGGGATCGTCGACGGCGTACACGACGTTCGCTATCCCGGCGTCGATGATGGCCTGGGCACAGGGACCGGTGCGGCCCACGTGGTTGCAGGGTTCCAGGGTGACCACCATGGTGGAACCGGAAAGGTCGACGCCGGCGCTGATCGCCGCCGCTATCGCGTCGGCTTCCGCGTGTGCCGTGCCGGCGCCGCGGTGGTAACCGGTCACCAACTGTCGGCCGTCAGGGCCGACGACGACGGCACCCACCAGCGGGTTGGCGCCCCGGGGACCCTGCAGGGCGGCTTCCAGGGCCGTGTCCATGGCGGCAACTTCAGCGTCGGTGAAAGCCGTTACCGGCGTCCGGGCCGCGGTCACTTGGACACCGCCGGGTCCGGGAAGGCGGTCTCAACCTTGACGGCCGGGGCCTCCGCCACGGTCCGGGTGCGGGAGGCCCGCCACCAGACGATGAAGCCGGCGAGGGTGAAGAAGCCGTAGAAGAGGTACATGAAGGCGCTGGCGTAGTAGCCGGCGCTGAACAGCAGCGGGACGCCCACGACGTCCACGGCAACCCAGATCAGCCAGAACTCGGTCCAGCCGCGGGCCATGCCGTAGGTGGCCAGGAGCGAGCCGGTGAAGGTCCAGGCGTCTGCCCACACGGGCGGGTAGGAGCCAAGGGCATCGAAGAGCGGCGTGAGGGCGGCGGTTCCCGCAGCCATCGCAAGCACCAGCGCCACGCGGGTTTTGGCGCTCGCCCAGGCGGGCGCGATCGCCGTCGGGGTTCCGGCCGCCCGCCGGCTCTGCTGCCAGCGCTGCCAGCCGTAGAGCGCCACGATGATGAACATGACCTGCCGCCCGGCCTGGCCCCAAAGGGTTGCAGGGGTGGCGGAGCCGAAGACGTTGCCCAAAAATACGGTCAGGAGCAGGAGGTTGCCGGCAATACCTGCCGGCCAGGCCCAGACCTTGCGCCGCATGCCGCCGAGGGCGCTGGCCAGGCCAAAGATGTTTCCGAGCACTTCGCGCAGAATCAGCACGGATCCGCCAACGGGAATCTGTGCTTCGAAGAGCCAACGCAGGATGTCCATGCGCGTGTGTCGTTCCTTCCCTCAAGAGCCCTGACGGCTCCGGGGGTATACGACAGCGAAACGCAGCGGCGTCCTGGAACGCCACAAAGTACAGCTGTACGTGCTTCTCTCATCCAGACTTTAACTGTCGGTACCGGAATTTCACCGGTTCAACCGTCCGCCGGGCTCCCGAAAAGGAAACACCGGCTCGCGGGTCGCGGACTGTCACCGCCGGTTCGGACTTACACCGACCCCGGAGCACGTATTGTGTGTTGCTATTCTGACACAACTTGGCGGGTGCTCCGGCTATTCCCGGTACAAAACCGTCATGCGGCCGTCATGGAAGCCTGAACCGGCCCCAGCGACGGCCGCATGACCCTGCTGCGGGAGGGGGTTCCTGAAGCTAGAGGCTGCCTGCCTTGCGCAGCCGGTCGATGGCTCCGGACGGATCTGCTGCCCCGTAGACTGCGGACCCGGCGACGAAGACGTTCGCTCCGGCTTCCGCGGCGCGGACAATGGTTTCCTCCGTGATGCCGCCGTCAACCTGGATGGCGACGTTCACGCCTGATCCCTCGATGGCGGCGCGGGCGCGGCGGATCTTGGGGAGCGTGAGGTCAAGGAACGCCTGGCCGCCGAAACCGGGCTCGACTGTCATGATCAGCAGCATGTCCAGTTCCGACAGCATGTCCAGGTAGGGCTCGACGGCCGTGGCGGGCCGCAGCGCCATCCCGGCCTTCGAACCCCGGGCCCGCAGCTCCCGTGCCAGCTTCACCGGCGCGATCGATGCCTCGGCATGGAACGTCACGGAAGCAACGCCGGCGTCCGCGTAGCCCGGGGCCCAGCGGTCGGCGTCGGAAATCATCAGGTGGGCGTCCAGCGGGACCGGGCTGACCGCCTGGATCCGCTGGACCACGGGAAGCCCCAGGGTGAGATTGGGGACAAAGTGGTTGTCCATCACATCCACGTGCACGGAATCAGCGTTGCTGATTTTCTGCAGCTCGGCTTCGAGGTTCACGAAGTCGGCGGAGAGGATGCTGGGATTGATGCAGCACTGCGTCATGCGGGGTCCTTTCGCGGGACGGAAGTCCGGGGTGTGTGATCAGGCGGTGGGAGGATCGGCGCTTGGGCGTATTCAGCGCTTGCGGCGGATGAGGGCGAGGAACATCGCATCCGTGCTGTGGACATGCGGCCACAGCTGGGCGGTTTTCTCGTGCCCGGCTTCCAGGCTGCCGCCGAGGCTTATGGCGTCCAGCGCGTTACCGGCGTCGAGCAGTTCCAGGTCGTCGCGTTTGCGCAGGGCGTCGCTGACCACAGCCGTGGTTTCGGCGGGGTGCGGCGAGCACGTCACATAGGCCACCACGCCACCTGGCCGGACAGCGGCCAGTGCCGAGTTCAGCAGTTCGCGCTGCAGCGGCCCCAGGTCTGCCAGGTCCTTTGGAGTGCGGCGCCAGCGGGATTCAGGCCGGCGGCGCAGGGCTCCGAGCCCGCTGCAGGGAACGTCCACGAGCACCCGGTCAAAGGCGGCAGGCCGTTCCGACCCAACCTCGCGGCCGTCGCCGGTCCGGACGGTCCAGACGCCGGACGGCACGGCGGACAGCGCCTGGCTGACCAGCTTGGCACGGTGCGGAGCAGGTTCGTTGGCCAGCAGCGTGGCCCCGCGTTCGTTCGCCAGGGCGCCCAGCAGGGCGGCCTTGCCACCCGGTCCGGCGCAAAGGTCAAGCCATGCCTCACCGGCTGTTTCCTGTGCATCTGCGCCCCCGCGGTCAGCCGCCTCGAGGCTGACCCCCGCCAGGGCACGGGCCACCAGCTGCGAACCGACGTCCTGCACGCGGGTGGTGCCGGACCGGACCGATTCCAGCCGGCCCAGGTCCCCGCCGCTGGAAAGGGCGGAACCTTCCACCAGCTCTCCCGGAACAGCGCCGCTCCCCAGTGCCTCGTCCAGGCTGCCGAGCCCGGGAAGTGCCACCAGGTTCACTACCGGTGCGGCGTTGTCCGCTTCCAGCAGCTCGGCGATTTCACTGACCGGGCGACCGTGTGCCACCAGGGACTGCCGCAGGGCACGGACGATCCACTCGGGGTGGGCGTACCGGATGGCAGCAACTTTGTTCTCGTCCTGCTCGCCCGCGACCAGCTCGGCCAGCCACTCATCCATGCTGCGGGCCGCCACTTTACGGAGGACGGCATTGATCAGTGTAGACGGGCCGGCGCCGATGACTGCCCGGGCCAGGCCAACGGTCTGGTCCAGGGCGGCGTGCGCGGGAACGCGCATTGCGAGCAGCTGGTGGACGCCGATGCGCAGGGCGTCAAGAACTGCCGGATCCAGCTTCTCAAGGGGACGGTCCACGCAGCGGGACAGGATGGCATCGTAGGTGCCCTGGTTCCGCAGCGCACCGTAGCTCAGTTCCGTGGCGAATCCTGCGTCACGCCGGTCCAGGCCGTGCTGGCGGATCCGCGCCGGCAGGACGAGGTTGGCATAGGCGTCCTCCGCCGCGACCGCGCGCAGCACCTCAAAGGCCACCAGTCGTGCCGGGTCTGCCCGGCGGGTGCGCTGCGACGGCGCGCTCTCGGTGAAGTTGCGCTGCGGGCCGCGGTTCCGTTCCCTGCCCTGCGCGTTGCGGCGGCTGGGGCCTCCCCCGCCCCGGCGCTGGCCTGCTCCGCTTCGGCCGGAGTCGCTCATTGGAATACCACGCTTTCAAGGGATGCCTGGCCGCGCGCCCAATCGGCGGCAGCCATCATTTTCTTACCGGCAGGCTGCACCTTGGTGAGTTCAACGGCATGTGAACCCGTACCCACCAGCACGCCCTTCCCGGCCAATGCCACCTGTCCGGGCTGAATATCGGTGACGTCGGGGCGGAGCCGGACCGGCTCCAGCTTGAGCCGCTGGCCGTCAAGGGTGGTCCATGCTCCCGGTTCGGGTGTCACGCCGCGCGCCCGCCGGCCCACGGACAGTGCCGGTTCCGACCAGTCAATGCGGCCGTCGTCGATGGTCAGCTTCGGCGCAAGCGTCACGTCCCCCTGCTGGGGTCGGGGCGAGGCCGCTCCGGATTCGACGGCGGACAGCGTCTGGGCGAGCAGCACGGCCCCGCTGTGGGACAGCCGTTCAAGCAGCGCTCCGGAGGTGTCCTCCGGGCCGACGGCTTCGGTCAGTGTTCCGATGACGGGACCCGTATCGAGCCCCTCCTCAAGCTGGAACGTGACGGCGCCGGTGACGTCATCGCCGGCGATGACGGCGCGCTGCACAGGAGCCGCGCCGCGCCAGGCCGGCAGCAGCGAGAAGTGCAGGTTGATCCATCCGTGCTGCGGAACGTCCAGGGCCGCCCGGGGAACCAGCCCGCCATACGCGACGATGGCCGCCACGTCCGGACGGGCCTCGGCGATCCGTTCTGTGACGGCAGCATCCACACGGGACGCATGGATGATGTCGATGCCGAGCTCTGCGGCGCGGGCAGCAACAGGCGACGGCGTGAGGATGCGTTTGCGGCCCACCGGCGCATCCGGCCGGGTCAGCACTGCAACGACATCGAAGCCGGCGGCTACCAGTGCATCCAGCGAGGGCACGGCGACGGATGGTGTTCCGGCGAAAAGAACCCTCATCCGGCAGCACCGAAGCTGCCGCCGAAGCTGGAGCCCACGGTCTTGGCGCGCTTTGCGGTGGTTTTTTCCGTGATGGAGTCATAGTTGGCGTTGCGGATGGAACGCAGGGCGGCTTTGCGGTCCTCACCCTCCAGCCGGTCGGTGAAGAGGATGCCGTCCAGGTGGTCGGTTTCGTGCTGGAAGCAGCGGGCCAGCATTCCCTCCGCCTCCACCGAGACGGGGTTGCCGTGCATGTCCACGCCGGTGACACGGGTGGTGCGGTAGCGGCGGACGGGGAAGCCCAGCCCGGGGATGGAGAGGCAACCCTCCACCTCATCAGGCTGGAAGTCCTCGCTGTTCTCCAGTACCGGGTTGACGATGTGGCCTTCAACGCCGCCGATCCGGTAGGTGAAGACGCGGAGGCTGACGCCGATCTGGGGTGCGGCCAGGCCTGCGCCTTCCACGTCTTCCATCGTTTCAGTCATGTCGGCAACGAGCCTGGCCAGCTCCGGCCCGAAATCCGTGACAGGGTCGGCAACCGTGCGGAGCACGGGATCGCCGATGATACGGATATTCAGAATTGCCATGTGCAGTCATTTCCTCACGGTGCAGGGGGTAACGGGATCCAGTCCAGTTTAGTTGCTGCGGCCAGGCGCCCGCAGATGACGCCCGCCCGCGCAGATGGGGTCAGGAGTACACCGGGGGCGCCAACGGCAGCAACGCGGGTCCCGCGCTCAAGGTGTCAGCGGACATTTCCCACACCCGGCGCAGGGCACAGAACTTCCACCAGTGGTGCTTGAGGACCTCAGGGTTGGCCCGGACCGGCCGCACCTCGGTTTCACCGATCGCGACTGCGAGCAGGACCGGGGAATCGCCGTGCTGCCACGGTTGCCACTCCCCTGCCACGGCATCCACGAGGCTCTCCTCGGCCTTCATGCCGGCCACAAGCTGCATGACCACTTTGTCATCCAGCGGCTTGACCTGGCCGTCGCGCGTGGTCCCTTTGGTCTTGTAGTCGATAAGGCAGGTGCGTCCGTTGATCCTTGCGACGAGGTCCAGGGTCCCCGCGTATCCGACCGTCTTGTTCCACACGGTGATCTCCGGTGCAACCGGCTCCACGCGGAACAGCTCCCACCACTCATCGAAGCGGGCGGCGAAGGCTTCCTCGCCATTGGCGGCCAGCGCCTCCCGCGCCTCCTTCATCTGGTGCGGCCTGCCGAGGGCCCGCAGTGCCACCTGCTCGCAGTAGTAGTGCACCCGGTCCCCGCGCTGCGCTGCCTCGTCCCGGTAGGTTTCCGCCGCCTTGGCCGCACGGTTCACCGCCTGGCGCACCCGTGCGGGGCTGCCGAGGATCTCGGGAAGCGAGGGGTCCTTGGCCAGGCTGCTGGCCCCCATGTAGCCGAACCAGCCGTCCAGCCCGTGGGCCTGCTGCCCGATGACGGTGGTGATGGACGGAACCGTGAACTGTTCCGTGGTGGAGCGGGCGTACATCCGGCCATATTCGGTGGCATGGGCGAGGAGTGGAGCGGTCATGGTGAGACTCTTTCACAGGGGTCTGACAGTAATGCGGCAACAGATTTTCGACGGGAAACAGAAAAGCCCGCCCCACCCGGTTTTATCTCACGGGCGGAACGGACTTTCTATCGGTGGGCGATACTGGGTTCGAACCAGTGACCTCTTCGGTGTGAACGAAGCGCGCTACCACTGCGCCAATCGCCCCGATGCATTTGAATGCTAGCGGACGATTGCCGGTTAACGGAAATCGGCCTCTGACGTGCTGCACGCCACACCGCCGGATCTCCCCAAACATGGGCTCCGAGGGGTGGGAAAGGCCATCAAACTACACCCCTGTAATTAGAAAATTTCCCTAGAATTCAAGGAAAAACGCCTCCCTCGTCCACGTCCCCGGCACTCGATTTGGAGTTTCCCCGAACCTGCCTGTAGAGTTCTTACTCGTTGGAACGCGACGAACTGCCGATGAGGCAAGGAATCGCTGCTCCGAAATGCGGACGTAGCTCAGCTGGTAGAGCACCACCTTGCCAAGGTGGATGTCGCGAGTTCGAATCTCGTCGTCCGCTCGCAGGACACTGTCACGGCACTGGTTCCCAGGAATCAACGCCTACACGGTGGGTTGGCCGAGAGGCGAGGCAGCGGCCTGCAAAGCCGTATACACGGGTTCGAATCCCGTACCCACCTCGGTGAAAGCCATGGTTTCCGGTTTTCCGGATGCAATGGGCGATTGGCGCAGCGGTAGCGCGCTTCCCTGACACGGAAGAGGTCACTGGTTCGATCCCAGTATCGCCCACCAGAGCAAGGAAACTTGCTTGTAGTTGAATGACGGCCTTAGGGCACGACTTCAAAATGCGGACGTAGCTCAGCTGGTAGAGCACCACCTTGCCAAGGTGGATGTCGCGAGTTCGAATCTCGTCGTCCGCTCTCTTGATCCCTAAGGATCCGAACCCAGGATACCGCCGGTTACACCGGCTCCGGGCGATTGGCGCAGCGGTAGCGCGCTTCCCTGACACGGAAGAGGTCACTGGTTCGATCCCAGTATCGCCCACGAAACAAGGCAGCTCCCCGGAGCTGCTTTTTTCTTGCCCTCATACTGTTTGACAAATCTTGTCAATAGCGCCTTGGCAGGCACCTCCTTCGGGGCTAGGATCGAATGCGGAGGAGCGAACTGGCTCCGCGATTGAAGGGAGGTGCTCGTGGGTTTACTTGACGATCTGAAGGGCAAGGCTCAGGGTCTGATCCGCGGCAACGAGCAGGCCATCAAGGACGGCATCGCTAAAGCAGGTGATTTTGTCGACTCCAAGACGGGCGGCAAATACACCGGCCACGTGGATAAGGTCCAGGCTGGCGCTTCCACTCTCGTTGACAAAGCCAACGAGAGGCCAACCCAGGCACCGGTGGACAACGTTCCGCCGGCTGAGAAGGCTCCGTAGCCGGGGACTTTCCTGGGCTTAGCCCCTAAACGTCAAAAAGGTGCCGGTCCCGCCGAGAGGCGGCGCCGGCACCTTTCGCGTCTCCGAAAGGAAGCGGCCCTTCGACCGCGCCTACGAGGGCTCGTGGTTCTGGCCCTCACGGGCCAGCGCGGTCAGCCGGGAGACTGCCCTGAAGTACTTCTTCATGTAGCCGCCGGTCATCATGTCCTCGGTGAACAGCTTGTCGAACGGCACACCGCTGGCCAGGATCGGAACATCCTTGTCGTAGAGCCTGTCGGCCAGGACCACGAACCTCAGCGCCACGGCCTGCTCGGTGATGGTTTCCACGTCCCGCCAGACCACACCGTCCACTCCGTCAATCAGCTTGCGGTACCGGCTCGGGTGAACGCCCGCAAGGTGCGAGATGAGGCTGCTGAAGTCGTCCTCGGCCACGGTCTTGCCGTCAAACTCCGCCTTCATATGGGCGTGGAGTTCGCTGTTGCGCAGCGGGGCCGGTGCAGCCGGCAGGCCGCGGTGGCGGAAGTCCTCGCCGTCGATCCGGATGACGTCGAACTGGTCAGCCAGGACCTGGATTTCGCGCTGGAAATCCACCGCGGCAAAGCGTCCGTCGCCCAGCGAGCCGGGCAGGGTGTTGGAGGTGGCCGCGAGCTTCACGCCGGCGTCGGCCAGTTCCCGCATGAGACGGGACATCAGGACCGTGTCGCCCGGATCATCCAGTTCGAACTCATCGATGCAGACGAGCTTGTAGGAACTCAGTGCTTCAACGGTTTTCCGGAAAGACAGGGCACCCACCAGGTTCGTGTATTCCACGAAGGTGCCGAAGGCCTTGGGGCCCGGGGCAGCATGCCAGAGTGAAGCCAGCAGGTGGGTTTTTCCGACCCCGAATCCGCCGTCGAGATAAATGCCGGCGCGGTTGGTGTCCTTTTTGCCAAAGAGCTTCTTGAACAGTCCCCCGCCGTTCCCGTTGCCGACGCCCCCGGCAAAGGCCTGCAGTGCGTGCACCGCCGCAGCCTGGCTGGGCTGCTTCGGATCGGGCCGGTAGCTTGCAAAGGACACCTGCCCGAACCTGGGCGATGGGTAGAAACCTTTGAGGAGCTCATCAACAGACACCGCCGGCGTCCGGGTGGTGAGCTTTTCGATCTGTACCAAAGTGGTCCGTTCTGCCGGTGATTTGTCCCAAGCAAGAATACCGGCATCGGCCGCCCGTCCCGCGGGCAACGGCGTAGTGCCGGCGCCGCCGTGAGCAAGCACACATTTCGTCCTGTTAACACACAGGAGCATTCAAACCTGCCCGTGGCTAGTGTTGGAGCAGTGACCCGCCGTCCCCCGGCGGTCTGACCTGACCGTTTCAGTGAAAGGCCATACGCATGTCCTACCCCGTCGAACAGAACGAGAAGTTCGCCGCCTACGCGCACCCCGAGCGGCTTGTTTCCACCGAGTGGCTGGCTGCGGCCATCGACGCCGGCGCCCTTAACGATGGCAAGCTCGTGGTGGTGGAGTCCGATGAAGACGTCCTGCTCTACGAGACCGGCCACATCCCCGGCGCGGTCAAGATCGACTGGCACACCGACCTGAACGACGAGGTGACCCGTGACTACGTGGAGGGCGAGGCATTTGCCGCCCTGGCCGCCGCGAAGGGCATCTCCCGCGACACCACCGTGGTCATCTACGGCGACAAGTCCAACTGGTGGGCCGCCTACGCCCTCTGGGTCTTCAGCCTCTTCGGCCACGAGGACGTCCGGCTGCTTGACGGCGGCCGCGACAAGTGGATCGCCGAGGGCCGCGCGCTGACCACCGACATCCCCTCGCCCGAGGTAGGAAACTACCCGGTGGTGGAGCGCAACGACGCCCCGATCCGCGCCTTCAAGGAAGACGTCCTCGCCCACCTGGGCAAGCCGCTGATCGACGTCCGCTCCCCCGAGGAGTACACCGGCCAGCGCACCCACATGCCGGCATACCCCGAGGAAGGCGCCCTGCGCGGCGGCCACATCCCCACCGCGGCGTCGATCCCCTGGGCCCGGGCGGCAGCCGAGGACGGCACCTACCGCAGCCGTGCCGAGCTTGAGGCGCTGTACCT
Source organism: Arthrobacter sp. NPDC057388 (assembly GCF_042668165.1). Lineage (NCBI taxonomy): Bacteria > Bacillati > Actinomycetota > Actinomycetes > Micrococcales > Micrococcaceae > Arthrobacter > Arthrobacter sp. NPDC057388. The sequence continues at coordinate 785 of NZ_JBHVBL010000061.1, read as the reverse complement.
CGGCGAGGCGGGGCTCACCGAGGGCGACGACGTCGTGGCCTACTGCCGCATCGGCGAACGCTCCAGCCACACCTGGTTCGCGCTGAAGTTCCTCCTCGGCTTCGAAACAGTCCGCAACTACGACGGCTCCTGGACGGAATGGGGCAACGCCGTGCGCGTCCCGATCGCCAAGGGCGCCGAACGCGGCTCCATCCCGGCAGTTGCCGCCAGGTAAGTGAGCGTAAAAAAGCGGCGGACATGGACAACCTGCGTAAGCTGGAAGTGATGAGCACTCAAGCACTTCCTACCGCACTGGCGGAGATTGTCGATGACTTCCAGGCACTGGGCGAGCCCGAGCGGCTCCAGCTCCTGCTGGAGTTTTCCCGCGGCCTGCCGGAACTGCCGGAGCGCCTGAACGACCACCCGGAGCTGCTGGAACAGGTGGTGGAATGCCAGTCGCCTCTTTTCCTCACGATTGAGACGGAAAAGAACAACGGCGGATCCCCCGCCTACCGGCTGTTCTTCAAGGCGCCGCCGGAAGCCCCCACCACGCGCGGTTTCGCCGGCGTGCTCCATGAAGGACTGGACGGCCTGACGGCCGAGGAGATCCTGGCAGTTCCCGACGACATGCCGGAGCTGCTCGGCCTCACCCGCGCCATTACCCCGCTGCGCATGCGCGGCATGACCGCGATGCTGGGGCGGATCAAGCGCAAGGTGGCCGCCGCGGCCCGGCTCCAGGCCTAGGGGCCGGAATGTCTTTTAGAGAAAGATGACGTCGCAGTGTACGATTGGGTTTTAGTTCTTGG
>NZ_JBHVBL010000060.1:0-20944 GCF_042668165.1 Arthrobacter sp. NPDC057388 | reverse complement strand
CTCCCCGGGAAGCTGCCGGCCGGCATCCGTTCAGCGAAGGGTTACAGGGCGCCCTGTCCGCCAGTACCGGCGTCGGCCGAATGGCCTTGGCCCGTATCGGCGATGAGCTTAAACCTTGCTCCGGTGGGGTCCGTCAGTGTGGCCAGGCGGCCGAAAGGGGTGTCGTCGGGGCCGTCGACGAGGGTAGCGCCCAGGCTGACGGCCTTGTCGATGGAGGCGTCTGCCTCCTCGACGGCGAAGTAGACGACCCAGTTTGAGGGAACCTCAGCGGGAAGGTCATTGGTGGCGTCGTAGATTCCTGCCTTGGCGTCCCGGCCTGCCCCCAGTGTGGTGTAGCGGAACTCCGGCGTATCACTCATGACGTCGGTGTTCCAGCCGAACACGTCCTGATAGAACTTCACCGCGGCGGCGTAGTCCTTGGTGTGGAGTTCGTGCCAGGCCGGCGCGCCTGGCTCGGCAACAAGATCGAAACCGCGCATCTCCTGGGGTTGCCAGGCGCCGATTGCGGCCCCGGAGGCGTCACCAAGGATGGCCATCTTGCCCTGCTCAGGAACGTCCATCGGCTCCATGTGGACCTGGCCGCCGCTGGCCGTGGCCGCCGCGGCCGTGGCAGCGACGTTGTCGGTGCGCAGGTACACGGACCACGTGTCCGGCATGGCGGCCTGGTCCTCCATCTTTTGCATAATGCCGGCAACGTTCTTGCCGTTCTTGGTGGCGGTGATGTACCCGCCGTATTTTTCCTGGTCTCCGGTCTGGAAGTCCCAGCCGAACAGTTCGCCATAGAACTGCTTCGCCTGGGAGGTGTCGGTGGTCATGAGGTCGATCCAGCAAGGTGCGCCGGGTGTGATGTCGGGTGTTGGCATAGCTCGCTCCTGGTGTGCTTTGCGGGAAATCCCCGCAGGTCATGGAGGTACTACGGACAGCACCGAGACTATGCCGGGCGGAAGCCGGTTTCAATGGGCCGCAGTGTCAGGAATGCGGCGACGGGAGCATCCTCAGGGTTGCTCGGAATATGACGTGGCGGGTTCCTGGTCGTCGTCGGCCTCGACCCATTCGATGAAGTCCTTCAGCGACATGCACCAGTAGTAGTCCGAGTACCTCAGGCCCTGCTTCTCGGCCTTGCCCATGGCCTTGACCCCCCACATGCAACGGTGGATGCGGAATCTCTTCCCCGCGGTCGCGGGAAGGAGCGGTGCTGGTTAAATTGAACGCCATCAGTCCCCGCAGCACATGAGTGGCGCGTACTCGTATTTTGCCCGGCGGGTACTCGGATTACCTGATTTCCGGATCATGCTGCGCACGCCTACCTGCCGTTGAAAAGAACCACCACCTGCCTGCGCCAAGGGCGCGGGGTGGCCATCAGGACGCCCGCTCCTGACCACGCAAAAGGCCGGCCAAACCAATCTTTTCGATTGGCTTGGCCGGCCTTCAAATGGCCTGCGGCACAGTGCTTGTCGCACGGCGCCGGAACCTGCGCGGAAGGTAAGAGATTCGAACTCTTGGTACGGGGTTACCGCACACTGGTTTTCAAGACCAGCTCCTTCGGCCGCTCGGACAACCTTCCCTAACTAGTAGTGTTTCATAGGCAGTTGGCTGCAACAAAAAACGCCGCGTGGCAGCCGCGTGGCAGTTGCCGCCGGCCACAGTATTTTTGGGGCAGGAATCAGCTAGAAATCGGGAGTTCGCCATGAAAGCCGTCTTTATCTCGGAGCCCGGCGGGCCGGAAGTGCTGGAAATCCGCGAGGTGCCGGCTCCCGAGCCGGGCCAGGGTGAGGTCCTCATCGATGTTGTGGCAGCCGGCCTGAACCGTGCCGATGTCCAGCAGCGGAGGGGCTATTACCCGCCCCCGCCGGGTGCCTCGGAGATTCCCGGCCTGGAGGTTTCCGGCAGAATCGCGGGCTTTGGCCCCGGTGTCACCAAGCCGTTCTCCGTCGGGGACAAGGTGGTGGCACTGCTGGCCGGCGGCGGCTACGCGCAGCAGGTTGCGGTCCCGTCGGAACAGGTGCTGAGGGTTCCCGACGGCGTCGATCTGGTCACCGCTGCCGCCCTGCCTGAGGTTGCTGCCACCGTGTACTCAAACCTCGTGATGACCGCCCAGCTGCAGCCGGGGGAGACAGTCCTGATTCATGGTGCCACCGGCGGCATCGGCACCATGGCCATCCAGCTGGCCAAGGCCCTGGGCGCCACCGTGGCCGCCACTGCGGGCAGCGATGAAAAAGTCAGCACCGCCAAGGCGTTCCTCGGCGCCGATATCGCCATCAACTATGCGGAGGAGGACTTCGCCGAAAGTCTCCGCACCCAGAACGGCGGCAAGGGCGCCGACGTCATCCTCGACGTCGTGGGTGCCAAGTATCTGCAAAAGAACGTTGACGCGCTGGCCGATTACGGCCGGCTCATTGTCATCGGGCTGCAGGGAGGCGTCAAGGGGGAGCTGGACCTCGGCCAGCTGCTGAGCAAGCGTGCCGCGGTTGTCGCCACGGCACTCCGGCCCCGCCCCACCGCAGAGAAGGGCGTCATCATGACGGCGGTCAGGGACTCAGTATGGCCGCTCATCACTGACGGGCGGATCCATCCGCTGGTGGCCAAAACCTTCCCGTTGGACCAGGCGAGGGCGGCGCACAAATACTTCGACTCCGGTGAGCACGTGGGCAAGGTCTTGCTGGTGATGTGACGCTGCCCGGGTGGCATAGATACTCAGTATTGCCATCAGGCAGAAGGCGGGCTAGGCTCTTGGCATACGCGGTATGCACACGTCTTGGGGGCGTGTGCATGCCGCCGACTTCCAGTCAAGGAGCCGCATGTCCATACGCCACAGCCTCCTCGCCCTACTGCAGGATCAGCCACGTTACGGCTACCAGCTCAGGGTCGAATTCGAAGACCGCACCGGCTCCACGTGGCCGCTGAACATCGGTCAGGTCTACACCACCCTGGACCGTCTGGAACGCGACGGCCTGGTCAGTAATAACGGCGGCGACGGCGAAGGCCACGTCGTGTACAGCATCACTGAAGCCGGCAAGGCGGAGGTGCAGGGCTGGTTTGCGACGCCGGTGGAACGCACCAATCCGCCGCGGAATGAGCTCGCCATCAAGCTGGCGCTCGCCGTCACGCTGCCCGGGGTGGACGTAGCCGCCATCATTCAGGCCCAGCGCGCCGCGTCCATGCGCGCACTGCAGGACTACACCAAGTCGCGCCGTGACACGGCCGCAAACCAGCGGGCGGCAGACACCGCCTGGCTGCTGGTGCTGGACTCGCTGATCTTCCAGACGGAGGCAGAGATACGCTGGCTTGACCTGTGCGAGGCCAGGATGGTGCAGCTTGCGCAGGCCTCCGGGGCGCGCAGCCAGGCACGTAAACCGTCCAACGGGGTCACTGTGGAAGAGGCTGCCCCGCTGACGGCGGAGAACCGCCGATGAGCGTCCACGGACCGCACCAGGTCCTCGAACTCGCCAAAGTCAGCAGGACGTTCGGGCAGGGCGCGACTGCCGTCGCAGCCCTGCGGGACGTCGACCTCACCGTCAATGCCGGAGAGTTCGTTGCCGTGATGGGGCCGTCCGGCTCCGGGAAATCCTCCCTGCTGGCGCTGGCAGGCGGACTGGACCGGCCGACGTCGGGCGGTGTCTTTGTGGAGTCAACACCCCTGGCGGGGCTGGGGCTGAACGCGCTGGCCCGGCTCCGGCGCCGGGCCGTGGGCTACGTGTTCCAGGACTTCAACCTGGTTCCGACGCTGTCCGCCGCGGAAAACGTCGCCCTGCCGCTCGAGCTCGACGGCGTGACGGCAAGGAAGGCGCACCGGCAGGCACTGGACGCCCTGGCCCAGGTGGGGATCCCTGAGCTGGCGGACCGGTTCATGGACGAGATGTCCGGCGGGCAGCAGCAGCGCGTAGCCATCGCCCGCGCCATCGTGGGAAGCCGCCGCCTGATCCTCGCCGACGAGCCCACCGGAGCGCTGGATTCCACCACCGGCCACGGTGTGATGGAGGTGCTCCGTTCCCGGGCCGACGCCGGCGCCGCCGTCATGCTGGTCACGCATGAAGCGCGCCACGCCGCATGGGCGGACCGGGTGGTGTTTATCCGTGACGGCCGCATTGTGGACGAAGCGGCGGCCATGCATGACCCTGCAGTTCTCCTGGCAACGGCAGGCTGAGGTGGCCCTTGACGTCGGCCCCGTGCCCAACGGTCGGTGGCACAGCTTCCGCCTTGCCCTTCGGATGGCGCGCCGGGACATCAGCCGGCACCGCGGGCGCTCACTGCTGATCATCCTGCTGATCCTGCTGCCCGTCGCCGGAATGACCGGTGCCGCGGCCCTGGCACGAAGCATGCAGGAAACGCCGGCGGAGCGGGTGCAGTACCAGCTGGGCAGCACGCAGGCGCGATTCCGCAGCATGCACGCTTCCAACGCCGAGACCGTGCAGGATCCCGTGCTGGAGACGGCAACCCTGACGCGGAACTTCACTGTTGATCCGGACTTCGCGCCGCGGAATCCGCGGGATGCCATTCCCGCCGGCTACGAGGTCCTCACCGAAACGCAGCTGACGCTCACCGTCCGGGCCGGAGCATCCGGTGCGGGGACGTCGGATGTCCCGGTGATGGCCAAGTCCGTGGACGCCCTGAATCCCGCCTTCACCGGCAAATACAAACTTCTGGATGGCAGGGCTGCCGCCGCTGGTGACGAGATCCTCGTCTCGCCCGGAGCGCTGGAACGCTTCAGGATTCGGCTCGGGGACAGGCTCACGACGGCGGACGGCACCTTTGCCGTCGTCGGCACCCTCCGGGATGCCACCTACTCGGACGGTAATCCCATCCTGTTCCTTCGGCCCGGCCAGGCGACCCTGGGCGGGCCGGCCGGCCAGGGGAATCCGCTCGGCGAAACGGTGTATTACCTCGTGGGGTCACAACCCGTGACGTGGGACCAGATCCGTGACCTGAATCGGTCCGGCATTACCGTGCTGTCCCGTGCCGTGGCACTCGACCCGCCGGTGCCGCCGGGCGCTGCCGGCGGCTCAGGGGTTATGGACGCCGCGGGCTACGTCACGGGCGTGCTGATCGGGACGCTTGCCCTGCTCGAGGTGGGCCTCCTGGCCGGTGCCGCCTTTGCCGTGGGCGCCAAGCGGCAGGTCCGTGAGCTGGCGCTGCTCGCGGCGAGCGGTGCCGAAACGCCCACGGTGCGGGCGGTGGTGACCGCCGCCGGACTATGGCTTGGATCCATCGCCGTAGTGGCTGGCGCCGCGCTGGGCGCAGGCGGGGCTGCTGCAGTGGTCGCGGTGGCGAGGCACCTGGGTTCAGTCCGGTTTCCCGGCTTCCACCTGGACCTCCCGCCGACTGCTGCGGCCATGGCCATGGGCCTGCTGGCATGCTTCCTGGCAGCAGTAGTTCCTGCCCGGCAGGTTGCCCGGCAGGCGGTGCTCGGCGCGCTGAAGTCCGGCCGCGCACCGGCGGTTTCCGGTTCCTGGCCGGCCCGGGTGGGCGCTGCACTCCTGGTTGTGGCCGTCCTCTGCCTGGTGTCCGGGCGGTCACTGGGGCTGAACGGCGACCTGGACGCCGTCGCTGCCCGAACGCCGCTTGTCGCGGCCTTGCTCACCGGCGGGGCGGTCCTGGCGGTGGCCGCCTTGGTGCTGCTCACCGGAACGTTCGTGAAAATCCTTACCGCACGCACCGCCTGGATGCCGCTGCCCTTGCGGATGGCCGCCCGGGACTCTGCCCGCAACCGGAGCCGCACCGTGCCCGCCGTCGCTGCCGTCCTGGCTGCCGCCACCCTGGCCAGTGCTGCGATGGTCCTCTCGGCCAGCCAGATGGCGGAGGCAAAGCGCACCCACATGTGGGCTGCACAGGAAAACCAGGTCACCCTGCCGCTGGAAACCGCACCCGTCCAGTCGCCAGGAACGGCACCCCGTCCGGCCATTGAGCCGGCCGCCGTCGCCGCGGCGCTGCGGCGGGAGCTCAGCACCGTGCAGTGGACGCAGGTCCTCAGGGGCCCGGTGACGAGCAAGTGCAGCATGCAGGTATCCGCCGGCGGTTCCCTTCCCGCCGAAGGTGACGCAGTGGACTGCACGCAATACAGGCTGGCCGTGCCGGCCGGCCAGGAATGCCCCGCGACACCGCAGGGCCGCGTCCTGCACGGGCAGGACTGGCGGTGCAACGGGTCGATGTTCCCCGCCGGAGCCGCGAGCCAGCTGCCGCCCGTGGTGGTGGGCGGTGCCGACGAGCTGCGGGCACTCCTGGGCCGGGAACCCAGCCCTGCCGCGGTGGAGGCGCTGAAGAGCGGGGGAATGGTGGTCAGTAACCCGGTCTTCGAAAAGGACGGGAAAACCACGCTCCAGTCCTACGACGTCCGTGAGTCTGCTCCCGGCCCCGGTTCGGCCGTTGCCTACAAGCCCCGGAGCAGCACGGTGTTGCCTGCAGTCGTGGACGCACCGGACGTGCCGGTGCCGTTCTATGGCGTGCTGCCTCCCGAGTCAGCGTCCAGGCTGGGCATCCACGTGGGCAACTCGGTGCTGCTTGCCCAGCTCTCGGCGTACCCCGAAGCGGCTGAGCAGGACAGGGCGTCGGCGGCCTTGGCACAGGTCTACCGGATCCAGGCCATGGGCTTCTACGTGGAGCCGGGCGCGGACCGCACCGGGTCCGAACTGCTGTGGCTGATCGTTGGCACCAGCGCCCTGATCACGCTCAGCGCGGCGGGCATCACCACAGGCCTGGCGCTCGCCGATGCGCGGGCAGACCACATGACCCTGGCCGGGGTCGGGGCGCCGCCGCGCCTGCGGAAGGCGCTGGCCGGAGCTCAGTCGCTGATGACCGCGTCCCTTGGCACCACGCTGGGAGTGGCCGCCGGGGTGGTGCCCGCGGTCCTGCTTATCGGGGCCACCCGGATGTTTGCCGAGCCGGTCGTCCCCTGGCTGCCGCTGGCTGCCCTGCTCGTTGCCGTGCCGCTGACCGGTAGCGCACTGGCATGGGTCTTCGCCCGCGCCCGCCTGCCGGTGTCCCGGCGGAGTCCCGGCTCCTGACCGGCAGGGCCAAGCCGGCCCCCTCCTACCTCATCCGAGTTTTCGTCCAGTTGTCGCGACTTCAGGCCGGTGTAGCTGCCATTATCTGCACAAAAACTGGGGGACTCCGTTCACCGCGGCATCACGACCGCTCGGCGATTGTTGCCGCAGTACCCCGTGAATGGCCGCTGCTCATGCCCTACTGGCTGGTAGGGTGCCCGAGGCACACTCCGTGCCAGCTGGGACTCTCAAGGAGGAGACATGGGCACCATGCCTGAGGACGGGACCCGAACAGCGGCCGAGGACCTCAATCCCGCCGCCAATGGACCGCTGCCGCCGGCGTCCGTTGACGACGCGGTCCGCGACGCGGAGGAGCGCAGGTGGACCCCGGCGAAAATCGCCATCTGGGCAGCCATCGCCCTCCTGGGCGGCGTGGCCTGGTTCATGCTGGCGCTGGCTAGGGGTGAAACGGTCAACGCCATCTGGTTTGTGTTTGCCTCGGTATGCACCTACCTGATCGGCTACCGCTTCTACTCCAAGGTCATTGAGCGGTACCTGCTCAAGCCTGATGACCGCCGCGCCACGCCGGCGGAGTACAAAGCCGACGGCAAGGACTTTGTCCGCACCGACCGCAACGTCCTCTTCGGGCACCACTTCGCGGCCATCGCCGGAGCGGGCCCGCTCGTGGGCCCCGTCATCGCCGCGCAGATGGGGTACCTCCCCGGCACCATCTGGATCATCATCGGCGTCGTCCTCGCCGGCGCCGTCCAGGACTACCTGGTGATGTTCTTCTCCATGCGCCGCGGCGGCCGTTCCCTCGGCCAGATGGCGCGGGAGGAACTGGGCGTCATCGGCGGCACCGCCGCCCTGATCGCCACCCTGCTCATCATGGTGATCATCGTCGCGATCCTGGCGCTCGTCGTCGTCAACGCCCTCGGCGAGAGCCCCTGGGGCGTCTTCTCCGTGGGAATGACCATCCCGATCGCGCTGTTCATGGGTGTTTACCTGCGGTACCTGCGTCCGGGCAAGGTCATGGAGGTTTCCGTCATCGGGTTCGTGCTGCTCATGGCGGCCATCATCGGTGGCGGCGCCGTAGCCGGCACCGAGTGGGGCGCGGCGTTCTTCCACCTGGACAAGGTCACCATCGCCTGGGGCCTGATCGTCTACGGCTTCATCGCGGCCATCCTGCCGGTGTGGCTCCTGCTTGCGCCGCGGGACTACCTCTCGACGTTCATGAAGATCGGCGTGATCGCCATGCTGGCTGTTGCCATCATCGTTGTGCGCCCGGAGATCACCGTTCCGGCGTTCAGCGAGTTCGCCGGCCGCGAGAACGGCCCGGTCTTCTCCGGCGCCCTCTTCCCGTTCCTGTTCGTCACCATCGCCTGCGGCGCGCTGTCCGGATTCCACGCCCTGATCTCCTCCGGCACCACGCCGAAGCTCATCGAAAAGGAGCGGCAGACCCGGTTCATCGGCTACGGCGGCATGCTGATGGAATCCTTCGTGGCCATCATGGCCCTCGTCGCGGCAATTTCGATCGACCGCGGAATCTACTTCGCCATGAACGCGCCCGCGGCACTGACCGGCGGAACGGTGGAGACGGCCGCCACCTGGGTCAACAGCCTGGGCCTGGCCGGGGTCAACATCAGCCCGGACCTGCTCGCGGAGACGGCACGGAACGTGGGCGAGGAGAGCATCGTCTCGCGCTCGGGCGGCGCGCCCACTCTTGCCGTGGGCCTTGCCCACATCATGCAGCAGTTCATCGGCGGCACCGGCATGATGGCCTTCTGGTACCACTTCGCCATCATGTTCGAGGCGCTGTTCATCCTCACCGCGGTCGACGCCGGAACCCGGGTTGCGCGGTTCATGCTGCAGGATTCGATCGGCAACTTTGCCCCGAAGTTCCGGGAGGCCTCCTGGCGGCCGGGAGCGTGGCTCTGCACGGCCGTCATGGTTGGCGCCTGGGGTGCCGTGCTGCTCATGGGCGTCACCGACCCGCTGGGCGGGATCAACACGCTCTTCCCGCTGTTCGGCATTGCCAACCAGCTGCTGGCAGCCATCGCCCTCGCGGTGTGCATGGCGATTGCGGCAAAGCGCGGCTCTTTCAGGTACCTGTGGATTGTTGCCGTCCCGCTGGCCTTCACCGCAGTGGTCACCGTTACGGCCAGCATCCACAAGATTTTCTCGTCCGTTCCCGCGGTGGGGTATTTCGCCAACAACGCGGCCTTCAGCAAGGCACTGGCGGAGGGGAAGACCTCCTTCGGCACGGCCAAGACTACGGCCGCCATGGAAGCTGTGGTCCGCAACACCATGATCCAGGGCTGGCTGTCGGTCATCTTCGTGGTCCTGAGCATCATCGTGATCGTCACAGCAGTGGCGGCCACGGTGAAGGCCTTCAGGAACACGGCAGCCGGTGTCCCCAACGTCAACAATGAGGACCGGCCACACCCTTCGCGCGTGTACGCACCCGCAGGGCTGATTCCCACCCCCGCCGAGCGCGAGCTCATGGCGGAGTGGAACAAGCTGCCCGCGCAGCTGCGCACCGAGCGGGCGGGCCACCACTGATGGGCGCCGGACCGGCCGGCCTGCTGCATCCGGTGGCGGGAGCAGTCCGCGGCTTTGCCCGGTACCTGCAGGGAGTCATGGGCGCAGACGCATACCAGAAATACCTTGAGCACCACGCGGCGGCCGGCCACGGCACGCCACCTCTGGATGAGCGGGCGTTTTGGCGGGACCGGACAGACCGCCAGGACAGCAACCCCCAGGGCAGGTGCTGCTGACCGTGGCTGTTCCGGTGACCGGGGGACAGGCAGCCCGTTCCACGATGCTGCTTCCTCCGGCGCCGGACGCCCGCGCGCTTCCACGGCAAATGCGGTTTCGCTAAGGACGAAGGTGAAATCCCGGTCAAGGAGCTTCATTGACTGGACGCCGCGTTCCGGGCCCGTGAGAGTATGAACGCATGAGCGATCCCGAAGACACTCAATCCACCCGCACGGCCGGTCCGCAGGCCGCCGTGCAGCCCGGCCAGCCGGGCATGCAGCCCGCACCGGAACCCGGTGCGGGGCAGGCGCCAACGCCTGCCGCGCCGGCAGAGGACGAAGAACCAGTGGAGGGCACCACCCTGGACGCGGGCGCCGCTGACGGCCCCGCCCAGGCAGAAAGGCCCAAAGCCGCGAACCTGCAGGACCTCGTGGACGAACCGGCCAAGGTGATGCGGATCGGCACCATGATCCGGCAGCTGCTGGAGGAAGTGAAGTCGGCGCCTCTGGACGACGCCGCACGGGGCCGGCTGGCGGAGATCCACGAACGCTCCATCAAGGAGCTCGAGGACGGACTGGCACCGGAACTGGTGCAGGAGCTGGAGCGGATCAGCCTGCCCTTCCCTGACGACGCTACGCCCTCCGACGCTGAGCTGCGGATCGCCCAGGCCCAGCTGGTGGGGTGGCTGGAAGGCCTGTTCCACGGCATCCAGACCGCGATTGCCGCCCAGCACGCCGCCCGGGAGCACACGCTGGCCCAGCTGCAGCTCCGGCAGCTGCCGCCCGGCACCGTGATCGCGCCCGGTGTGGTCATCGGTGAAAACGGTGAACCGCAGCGTGCCAAAGCGCCGCAGCCCGGCGCTGACCCTCTCCACCCGGGCCGGAAGGAAGACCCTGACCACGGCCCCGGCCAGTACTTGTAGGCCCTCTTTGGGATTTTTCACGGCTGCCCGGCAAGGGCGCAAAGACGACGCGGAACTTGGCAAGGGTCTGTGGCGCCGCGCCCATGACCGGTTCCACCGCGGCCTGGACCGGTACCACCAGGTGCTTGAGGGGGTGGAGGACGAGCAGTTGTATGCGGAGCTGGTCGAGATAGCCAACCAGCTCGCGGGCCTCTCCAGCCGCGTCCGGGAGATCTGCATGGAGGCGCAGCGGCGGTCGCCCAGCGACGGCCTGGATGTTCCGCATACCCTGTCCGGCGTTCACCGTTCGCTGTCCAAGGCGGGCAATTCCCTGGCCGCTACCGCCGAGGCCGCCGCCATGCTCCGGCTCGCCGTCGGGCCAGTTCCCGTTGGTGCGGCTTCCGTCTGGCGCCGGGCAGAGACTGTGTTTGAACAGGTGGCCGACGCCGAGCGGCGGCTCGCCGAGTCCTGACAACGGATAATTCGCCTTCCGCGGAAATATTCCCCATGACGGGCCGTTACGCGGCTAGCTTAGCTTCGTCATATTCGGTGCGCGCCAAGTTTGGTTGTTGGCAGGATGGAGGCATGACTTCTTCACCAACACTGACTTTCAATGACGGCAACACAATTCCCCAGTTGGGCTACGGGGTGTGGCAGGTGGAGGACGACGTGGCGGAGAAGGTCGTTTTCCAAGCCTTCCAGGCCGGGTTCCGCCACATCGACACCGCCAAGATCTACGGCAACGAATCAGGCGTGGGCCGGGCGATCGCCAGCTCCGGGCTGTCCCCGGAGGAAATCTTCATCACCACCAAGCTGTGGAACTCCGACCAGGGTTACGAAGCAACGCTGGCCGCGTTCGAGGAGTCTTTGGAACGGCTGGGCCTTGAAACACTGGACCTGTACCTGATCCACTGGCAGCAGCCCAAGCAGGACAAGTACGTGGACACCTGGAAGGCGCTGATTGAGCTTCAGAAGCGCGGCAAGGTCAAGTCCATTGGCGTCTCCAACTTCACCATCGAAGGCCTGCAGCGCATCATCGACGAGACCGGCGTGGTTCCGGCCATCAACCAGGTGGAACTGCACCCGTACTTCAACCAGGCGGAACTGCGGGCTTTCAACGCCTCCCAGGGCATCCTGACCCAGGCCTGGTCCCCGTTGGGCCAGGGCGGGGAGCTCCTGGAGGATCCGGTGATCGCCGGCATCGCCCAGAAGCATGACGCCACCCCGGCACAGGTGGTCATCGCCTGGCACCTCGCCGTCGGGAACGTCGTCATCCCCAAGTCCGTTACCGAGTCCCGGATCCGGGAAAACTTTGACGCCCTGAACGTCACTCTGGACGCTGGGGACATCGAAGCCATCAACGGACTGGACCGCACCGCGGAAGGAAGCGGCAGGATCGGCCCGGACCCGGCTGTCTCCGACTTCGCCTAAGTCCCGGTCCAACGAGTAGCAGGCCGGCCACTGAGAGGCCCCGCTCCCTCCGCCAAGCGGACGGGGCGGGGCCTTCCGCTGGTAATGGCCCCCTGTTGACGGACGGGGCCGGTCGGTCCGGACTGATCGGCCGGACCGACCGGCTGTGCTGACCGGCCGGACGGGTCAGTCCTGGCTGTCAGGCAGCGAGCTGGTCCTGCTGTACCGCTACGGCGTCGACGATGGCCCAGCTGTCCTCGCCGGTGACGCTGCGGCTCGCGAAACGCTCAGCGGCCGCCAGGGTGTCGAAGACCTCGCTGCGGATCCGGCCGCAGTCTGCATCGAAGTACGTTACGTGGAACTCCTGGTTATTTTCCATGGCTCCATGGTGCAACCGGGGTCTGACATTTTTAGCAGTTCAGTCCGGCGTGTTGCGGAGCCGGAGCACACGTTCTTTGGCCAGCACGGCGGACCGCTCGCTTTTCTCCGCTGCCCGGGCAAACTGCTTCGCTTCGGCCGCGGCGGTTTCGCGTTCCTTGCGGGCGGCGTCGAGTTCGACTTCGAGGGACCGCAGCCGCTGCCGTGCCGCGCTGACTTCGGCGGTGAGCCGGACGAAGGCTGCCGCGGCTTCCTCCTGGGCCTCCGCGCGCCGCGCGGCCTCGTCTGCGGCCTGGGCCGCCGCTTCCTCGGCCTCCGCCAGCGCAGCCTGGGCCTTCTCCAACAGAGACGGCGTAACAGGCCGGGGTGCGCTGCGGACGGCCTGTAGACGCGGCTTTTCGGGTTTCAAAGCAGCGGCGCCGGCGTCCGGACGGGCCGCGGCTTTCGACGGATGGGTCCGTTCGCGCCGGCCCATCGTGGGCGGGGGTGCGGCAGGTTCCAGCCGGCGCCCTTTCGGTGCCCTACCGGCCGGGCGAGGTGCCCCTGCGGCCGCAGCCGGTGCCTCCCGGACTGCAGTCAGCGGCCGCGGCGGCGGCAGCTTTCCCAATGCTGATGGAACTGCCACCGCGTCGCTCAGGTCAACCTGGTCCACGCCGTCGGCGGACAGGCCCCGGAGCAGCAGCCCGCTTTCGACGGCGGCGGCAGCCGCCAGATCCGCAGTGGCGGCCCGGAGAGTCTCTTCCACTTCAGTGGCGACCGCGCCGCTGACCTTCCGGCCCTGCTCCTCAGCGGCCAGCCGGGCTTCACCCACGGCTGCACCTAAGAGCTTCCGCCGCTCCTTGGCGAGTTCCCGCAGCGCCGCCGCATCGAGTGAAGCCTGGGCTTCCTGCATGGTTTGTCCGAGGGTCCTGAGCTGGTGCACGGCGTCCGGCCGGTGGTGGGCCAGCATGTTGACCGTCCAGGCGGCAACGGAAGGCTTCGGCAGGGTCCGGATGGCCTGCGCGAGGGGCTTGTTGGATGCGGCGGCATCCTTGGCGGCGGCAGTGCGGGCGGCGATGAACGCGTCGAAGGGAAGCGCGTACAAGGCTTGGGCTGCCTGCTCCAGTTCCTCCTCCATGACAGCCATCATATGTATCGGGACACACGTTTCAGCTTGCCCTCAGGGGCGCCGGAGCCTGGCGGCACCTTCCGGGGCGTCGTTCCGCCTCAATGGGCGGTGAGCCTGCCGCGCGGACGGCTCTGCCATTTGTCCAGCAGGTAGTGATATGCCCTGAGTACGGCTCTGTACAAGGCAGTTGCCACCGCTTGAAGCAGCAATACGATCACTTGCACCGCGCCGGCCACGAGCAGGAGAAGGCCGAGGCTGGCCAGGGCGGGGAGGAACATAACAAAAACGGCTATAGCAACTGCGATATAGCCGAGCGCGTAATTGACGATGGTCGCCTGGTCCACTGGAATTCACCACAACCAGCTCAATGATTCCGAATGCTGCGCTGCCCCTTTGCAGCTGGGGTGATGTGGTCCCCGGCTGCTTTCTGCAGCCGGGGACCACTTAGCGGGAATAGGATCCGCACGCTGACGATGCTGCACCTGCACACTTTGCGCTGTGGCGTTCTCTGTAAGCTCACCGCCCAATAAGCAGCTTTGCGTTTACCGGTATCCCGTCCCGGTCCATGAGGCGTTGACTTGCTGCCGGGGACCCCTCCTTGACCTCAGTTCCAATGGTGGCTGATACCGATTTTTATAGCACCGCCGCCAAAGCCCTGACAAGAGAATTTTGGCGGCACGGGCAAAGGGTGCTTGCCAGCTACTAAGCATGCTGATTAACTCATCTCTATAGCTGGTGCCACACCCGCGGTGCCTGTCTGGTGGAAAGGAAAGTGCGTCATGGGAATTCTTGGATTTCTCCTGCTCGGTCTGATTGCCGGGGCTATTGCAAAAGCCATTCTTCCCGGGAGGCAGGGCGGCGGTTGGATTGTCACCCTCGTCCTGGGCGTCGTCGGGGCCATCCTCGGCGGCTGGATTGGCTCGCTGATCTTCGGTGGCGGCCTGGGTGACTTCTTTGATCTCAGGACCTGGCTGTTGTCCATCCTGGGAGCTGTGATTGTGCTGCTGATTTACGGCGCCGTCACCCGCAGAAGCCGGGTCTGACCTGACTTCTTAGCATCGGGATCTGTAGTGGGGCCGGCCCAGGCAAGGGCCGGCCCCACTGTTCCCCCTGCGGCCCTGGTAAACGGGGCGGCAGGGGCGCCGGCTCGGTAGGGAGAACACACTTGACCGGGAACAGCAGGGGGGCGGCTCGCGGCCGGAAGGGAGGTGCCCATGGAGTACGCTTCGGAGGATTGGACGGTACGACGCCAGGTCATGGACGTAATTGTCGACGTGCTTTCCGCGGTTGCCACAGGTCCTGACGTGCGCACCAGCCTGCTGCGCCATCTGGAAGAAAACCCCGGCAACCCGGAGAGGGCTCTGCTCGCCCACCTCCGGGATCGGAGCATTGCCGACGACGTCGCGTAGCGGCTCCACGTCGCAGCAGTCACTTCCCGTCTAACAGGAAGGCTACCGCCGCGCCCTGAGCACGCCGCGGAGCATCAGCCCGGCTGCACATACAAGCGGGACCAGGCAAGCGGTCAGCGAGAGGGGATTCGCGCGGAAAACCAGCCGGCCGCCGTCGTCATGGGTGTAGACGCCCAGGGGGAACACAAAGCCGCCTCCTCCGCCGCCGGAGCCCGCGGCCTCCGGATCGCCGCCTTCGGTGCCGCCGCCAAATCCGAGGGAGACCAGTGCCACGGGAATAATTTCCTTCCCGCCCAGCTGGACCGGGTCCCCGTAGGACCTGGCCACGCCCACATTCTTGAAAGTATCGGTGAGGGACTGCATTGCATCTGCCATGGCCCCACTCTAGGTGACTGGCCCCACTTCAGGTGCCCAGGCCCACTCCCAGTGGAACCAGCCCGCCATAGGCCATGTGTTGTAGCGGGGCCGGGCTTCAGCCGCTCAGCCCTCAGGACCAGAAGTCGGCGGCCTTGGCAGTGTCCTCCGGAAACTCATGGACCTCACTGACCTTCCCGTCTTTGAGGGCGAAGACGAGGGCGGCGCGCTGGCCGATGGCGGTGCCGTTGCGCTCCGCATGAACCCTCTGGAACCCAACGGTGTGGTGGTCCCCGCCGATCAGGTCATCCAGGTCCACTCGGATGGTGCCGTTGGAGCGGGTGAACAGTTCGCCGAAGTAGGCGAGTATTGCGTCCAGCCCCTGCTTGTCACCGGACAGGCCGCCGCTGCCTCCCAGATGCCAGACGGCGTCGTCGGCAAACAAGCCGCGGAGGGTGTCCATGTCGCCTGCACCGAACGCCTCGTAGCCCCGCCGGATCAAAGCGGCATCTTCCTGGGCTCCCATTTCGCCACCTCACTGTCGTCATCATCGGGTCCCGGCGAGGAAAGGTTAAGCCTGCGCGAGGACCATGTCGAGGGTTATTTGCCTCCGAGGTCGAGGCACCCGGAGAGGCTGCCGAAGCCCTGCTTTTCTGTCCCCGTGTAGGGCGTCTTCCGGCTATTTTCAGGGTCTGGACACCGGGGGCTGCCGGACCTACCGTTCAGGTGGTGGCTGCTGTTGGAAACGACGGCGACTGCCGCCGGCCCGTTTTCGGGCCACCCGTTATGACAGGAGGAAGCAGATGGAAACTGTTGAAGAGACCGTTGATGTCGCAGTTCCGGTCCATACGGCCTACAACCAGTGGACGCAGTTCGAATCATTTCCGCAATTCATGTCCGGTGTGGAATCCGTGACCCAGCTGAGCAACACCACCAATCACTGGGTTACGAAGGTAGGCGGGGTGAAACGGGAATTTGATACCGAGATAGTGGACCAGGAGCCCGATGACCGGATCGCCTGGCGGAGCACGGACGGCAAGTCCCATGCAGGCATCATCAGGTTTACCCCTTTGGATGCCAATCACTGCAAGGTAAAGGTCCATTTCGAATGGGCACCGGAAACCGTCACTGAGAAGGCTGGCGCTGCTCTCAAGATCGACGAGATGCAGGTCAAAGCCGACATGCGGAAGTTCAAGGACTTCATCGAATCACGCGGCACCGAAACCGGCGGCTGGCGCGGCGAAGTCGAGGACACCGGCCCGACCGGTCAGTTTTAGGACCGGATAACCGTAGAACCGGATAACACTGGAAAGCCCCGGCCGTGGACCTGTCGCGTGAACGACGGGTCTGCGGCCCGTGCTTTCCTCCGCCCGTCCGCCCGCGCGGACACAGTGCGTGCCGGCATGCCCGCCCGCGCCGGGGCCTCGTGATCGTGGCGGCCGCCTTGGCTGCTGTGATCCCTGCACTGGCGGCCTGCACTTCCGGGCCGCAGAAATCACCGGAGCCGGCTCAACCAGTGCCGGTAACGGTAGAGGTGAACCAATCGCGCGACCAGTACGGAAAACAGGCCATCCAGCTCCTCCTCACCAATGTGTCCGATGGGCCGCTGAACGTGGCTGCGGCGCGTCTCACGACCCCTCTGTTCGAGAGGGACATCCTATGGAAGCCAGCCGGCGGCGGTCTCGAACTGCCGCCGAACCAGCCGAAGAGTCTTCCGGCCCGGCTGCCTGCGCCGGTGTGCCGGAACCAATCGGGGGCGGAGCAGCCTGTCGCCCACGTCAAGTATTCCGGGCCCGGAGATGCCGGGCTGCGGGAGGCGGCGCCGGCCGCCGTCGACCCCTTCGGCGTGCTTGAGCGGAACAATACGGAACTGTGCCTCGCTGCGGATGCGGCCGCCGTTGCCAGCATCGTCCTGGACCGCCGCCTTGAGATTGCCCCGGACGGGCGCACCGCCGTCGTCCGCCTGGTCATCACGCCGAAGAAAACGGGCGGAGCGGGCATCGCTGAGGGGATACCGATGACCATCGGCAGCATCGACGGAACCACGCTGATTGCTGCGGCGTCGGACGCGCCCTGGCCGCGGGATGTCCGCATCGTGCAGGGGACCGGGCGGGCCGAACTCACCCTGCGGATCCGGCCGGCCCGCTGCGACCCGCATGCCGTCGCCGAGGACAAAGTAGGCACTTTGCTGCCCCTGCACGTGAGCGTGGGAGGACGCCAGGGGCTGCTGAAAATCGCGGCCGGCGCCGCACTCCGGGCGCAGATTTATGACTTTGTGGCGGCGGCATGCGCCCCGGACCGCCTGGGTTAACGGACCCGGCGGTTGGCGAGGGCCTGCTGCAGTTCCGGCAGGTGAAGCCGGATTTCCCGTGCCGCCCCGGCGGCAGCGGCCAGGTCAGCAGCGAGCAGGTCCTGCTCCACTTGAGTGCACAGCCGGCTCATGCGCAGGGCTCCGGCCATGGCCGACGACGTTCGCAGGCTGAGTGCCGCGTCCGTCGCCATCTCCCGGTCCCCAGCACCGATGCTCCGGATGATGCGGTCAACCCGCTGGGGGAGGAGGGCTGCATAGTTGTCCGCAAAGGACTCAGCTGCAGCCGGAGAGCATTCCTGTGCCAGGCGCCGCAAATGCGCTCCGTCCAGGGCAGGCTCGGGCGCTTCAGCCGACGGTCCGCGTTTCTTCATCCGCGGCCCTGTCCCCGGCCTGGTCCGGAACGGCAGGTGCGGGACAGCCGGCGGCCATGGCCGTGTTGCACCCCGAGGGCGCTCTCGTTGCTGCACTCATGGCAGGCTGCCTTCCGGTGGGCCCCCTCCGCCGCGGTTCTGGGGCCAGACGACGGAGGGGACGTTGTGTGGGTGATTTACGGGCACGTGACCGGTCATCCGTGCCCGTAACCACCACTTTGGCGTCTCCGCCTCAAGGACCCCTCGGATGCCGATCAATACTGGCTCAAGAAAATCCGGCCACGCGACGACGCAATGGAAACGAGGCAGGCCACACCGAGGAGAGGAAGGCGCCGCCGACGCTCTCATCCGATAGTGTGGCGCCGTCGCCGTGGTCGCCGCGTAGGTAAGACAAGACCCACGGAGAAACCGAGGCGCTGGAAAGGCAGAACTGATCATGGTCTATGACCGGGAGCGTGAGCGGCGGGACGACGCCGGATCTCGCCGGGGCTGCCCGCGCACTCGGATCGGAGAAAGCCGTGATTTAGGCCCTATTGTGCAAGCTGAACATTCGTCACGAATGGCACGTCGAACACGCTGAAGACGGGAGTCGGTACCGGCGCTGCCGACTCTGCGGGAAGGATGATGACAGCGGCGGTGGTGTGACCGGCGCCCCCGGTGCTTGGGCTGGCCCGGCTGGCATGGGGTAATCCGTGCTTCCCCGCGCCATCCGGCACGCTCTGGATTCCGACGCAGCTGGAATGCACAGCCCTTGCTTGGCTGTTTGCAGCCCCCGGAGGGTCCCCTATTTCAGGGTAGGGCATTCCTCTCCCGGTGCTTCTACTTTCGGGGAAGCAGGAAGATATTGAGGGGGGACCTACCTGGCGTAGGACTAGGGCTTTCACAGCTGAAATTGAGAATTCCCCACTGTTTCTCAATGGCATCCGGATACGTTGTACGGACGCATCAACGGTGATGCGCTCATCGGACGAAGGAGTCCCTGATGCGTTCCAGATCAGACATTCCAACTGACCGGAGGAAAACCGGAAGGACGCGCCACAGGCGCGGAGTTTCGCCGGCCAAGTGGTTGGCAGCAGCAGTCACCACAATTTTGTTTGTCTCCGCTATTTCATTCATTGGCGGCTCTGCCCAGGCAGCCACCGTCACGATCGGGCCGTCCGCGGATGCGGTGGTCAAAAGAGACACACCCACTACAAATTAGCACATACCCGCTTCACTCAGGCCAAGCCGTGGATCGACATGTTCTGGGCGAACCGGGTCAAAGTGCTCCTCTCCGGTTCACAGCACAATTACGAGCGGACCTGCCCGGTAAACAACGTGGACCAATGCGTCCCGGACGGGATGCAGCAGTTCCAAGTGTCCACCGGCGGTATCGGCTTGCGGACCTTCCTCAACAACCCCGCCTACGTTCAGAGGAAGTTCAGCGACACGTGGGGCCATTTGAGGATGAGCCTCAAACCAGACGGCTCCTACACGTGGGAGTTCCGCCCTGTCCTTGGCGGAATGCAAACAGACAGCGGTTCGAGGGCCTCGGGTACAACCCCGCCCCCGGGTGATACGACGGCTCCGACTGTGACGGGTACGTCCCCGGCTGCTGGTGCCACTGGTGTGGCGGTGGCGGCCAATGTGACCGGGACGTTCTCGGAGGCGATGGATGCGGCCACGATCACATCCACCACGTTCACCCTGCAAACGGGAACGACGACGGTGCCCGCCGCCGTGACGTACAACAGCACGAACAGCGTGGCTACGTTGAACCCGGACACAGACCTGGCCGCAGCCACGACGTACACGGCGACGATCAAGGGCGGCACTGGCGGAGTGAAGGATGTTGCCGGAAACGCGCTGGCGTCGGACCGGACGTGGAGCTTCACTACGGCTGCCGCAGGCGGTGGCACGTCGCAGACCGTCACGCTGACGCCCACCGCTGACAGCTATGTTTCGAACGGTTCGGCGGGGACGAACTTCGGCACCGCCACCATCCTGCGTGTCGATGCAAGCCCGGTGGATGTCACCTACCTGAAGTTCGATTTGTCACCATATGCGGGCAGGACGCTGCAGAGTGCGACCTTGCAGCTGCGCGTGGCCGGGAACCCGTCCACGGGTAGGCAGAACGTCAAACTGGTTACCGTCGACACCTGGACCGAGGGTGGGATCACCTACAACAACCGCCCAGCGCTGGGCACGAGCATTGGCGGGTTCGGCCCGACAACGGCCAACACCAACCTCAGCGTTGCGTTGACCGCCAGCAGCCTGACCGCCGAGCTCGGCCAACTGCTCTCCCTGGGCATGGACACCACGAGCAGTGACGGTCTGGAACTCAGCTCGAAAGAAGCGGGGACCGCGGCCTCACCCAAACTGGTGCTCACCCTCAGCCAGTAGGTACGGGTCATGCTCTCCGGGCCATCCGAAAGTGACAGGGGAAGCGTCCCCGGCGTTCGCGCCGGGGATGCTTCGTGCCCCGGAGCCTCATCGGCGATGGATCAAGATGCGCGTTGGCCCGCCGGGCCGATACTGGGTGGGCCCTGGTGGTCAGGCGGCCTCGAAGTAGAGGTCCGCCCTGCCGGCCCCGTCCGCAGCGTCCTGACCACGCCTGATTCTTTGGCGGTTAGGCCGGATCCGGAGCCGGCTCGCCCGCAAACGCTCCGACGACTATCAGGTCGATGTGGATTCCGGTGACCGGCCCGTTGGCGTCTCTGGTTGGAGGATCGGGTAGAGGCCGTCACCCCAACCGGAGTGGGACAGGATGACATTTTCACCGCCCACAGCCAGCGGCATCACGATGTTCGCCGTACCAGGCGGATACGGTTGGTCATCGTCCATGAGGTCAAACCAGCAGTTTGGATCGCCGGATTCGAACACATCCTCGTACCAATTTGAGTCCTGTGGCATGCAGCGGGCCACCGCTTCGGCGTCTACGAAGGCCACGGTGCCGGCGCTCACCGGCACGGCGTAGAACGCGCCCGGC
>NZ_JBHVBL010000059.1:0-21507 GCF_042668165.1 Arthrobacter sp. NPDC057388 | reverse complement strand
GGGCAGACACTGTGTCTGCCGCCTTCGGCGTTGGGGGCGTTCCCGAAGCCGGGCTGCTATTTTGCCAGCTCGTGCTTGACGGCGATCTCCAGGGCGGCACCCACGATGCCGGCCTCGTTCTTCAGCTCAGCAGGAACGATCGGCGTGCGCAGCTTCAGGCGCGGCAGGTACTCGTCCGCACGCTTGGAGATGCCGCCGCCGACGATGAAGAGCTCGGGGGAGAACAGGAACTCGACGTGGGAGAAGTAGCGCTGCAGCAGGACGCTGTATTCTTCCCAGCTGAGTCCATCCCGCTCCCGGGCCACCGCTGACGCCTTGCTCTCGGCATCGAAACCGTCGACCTCAAGGTGGCCCAGTTCGGCGTTGGGAACCAGATGGCCGTTGAAGATGAACGCGGACCCGATGCCGGTGCCGAGCGTGATGACCAGAACAGTGCCGCCAATTCCGGCGCCCGCACCGTACCGGGCTTCTGCCAGGCCGGCGGCGTCGGCGTCGTTGATGACCTCCACTGGGCGGCCGAGCCGCGCCGTGAGCAACGCATCGATATCCGTGTTGAGCCAGCTCTTGTCCACATTGGCTGCGGAGTGGACCACACCGTGCTGGATGATGCCGGGGAACGTCACACCGATGGGGCTGTCGGCCTCCGGCGCGTCGGGGCGTGCCTGCAGCTCCTCGACCACCTTGGCCACCACCTCTACCACCGCCTCCGGAGTGGCCGGCTGCGGGGTCGCCAGGCGGAAGCGATCGCCGATCAGCTTGCCCTTCTTCAGGTCTACGATGCCGCCCTTGATTCCGGTGCCGCCGATGTCGATGCCGATCAGCGGGGCGTTCTTGCGGGTCTTTTCGTCCTTCTTGGCCAATGGGATTCCGTTCGTGGCAGGGTAGGGGCTCGGGCTGGGCAAGGGTGAGTTGCCGCCAATGACGCGGGCGGTTGCCTGGCGTCAGGGAAGGGTGAGGATTTCGGCACCTGATTCGGTGACGAGAAGTGTGTGTTCGAACTGCGCGGTGCGCTTGCGGTCCTTGGTGACCACGGTCCAGTCGTCGGCCCACATGTCCCATTCGATGGTGCCGAGCGTCAGCATCGGTTCGATGGTGAACACCATGCCGGGCTCAATGACGGTGTTGTAGGCGGGCGCGGCGTCATAGTGGGGGATGATCAAACCGGTGTGAAAGGCCTCGCCCACACCGTGGCCGGTGAAGTCCCGGACCACGCCGTAGCCGAAGCGCCGGGCGTAGGACTCGATGGCGCGGCCGATCACGTTGATCTGGCGGCCGGGGGCCACGGCCTTGATGGCACGGTTGAGGGATTCACGGGTCCGTTCAACCAGCAGCCGTGACTCCTCGTCCACATCGCCGACGAGGAACGTGTGGTTGGTGTCGCCGTGGACTCCGCCGATGAAAGCGGTGATGTCGATGTTGATGATGTCGCCGTCCTGCACCACCGTGCTGTCCGGAATGCCGTGGCAGATGACCTCATTCAGGGAGGAGCACAGGGACTTGGGGAAGCCGCGGTACCCCAGTGTGGAGGGGTAGGCGTCATGGTCCAGCAGGAACTCGTGGCCGATCCGGTCCAGTTCGTCGGTGGTGATGCCCGGCCGGATGTGGTTGCCCACCTCCACGATGGCCTGGGCCGCGATCCTGCCTGCCACCCGGATCTTCTCGATGGTTTCCGGCGACTTGACCTCGGAACCGGTGAATTTTGCCGGGCCCGGCTTCCCGACGTACTCCGGCCGCGGGATCGACGCGGGCACCGGCCGTTGCGGGCTGATGGTTCCCGGGGTAAGCGTGCCGGTGGGTGCGGTCGAGGCTAAGGAAGGCATAGATTGATCATATAAGGCAGGGCAGAACGCCATGGAAATTAATGCGCCCGGTGGCAACCGAAGCGGGTTAAGTTACGTGGATCACGGCCGCCGCCTGCTGCTAACCGGAAAGCGAGGAACACCGATGCCCGAGTACTGGTACAACGTCAACACCCACCAGGTCGAGGAAGATGCATTGTCGGACTGGAGCCAGCTGATCGGTCCGTACAAGACCCGGGAAGAAGCGGAACACGCGCTCGAGAAGGTCAAGGCCCGCAATGTCGCCTGGGAAAAGGGCGACGACGACTGACCGGAGCCGACTCACCGGAAGTGCCCGTGCCTCGAGGAGCGCCCGGTTCTAGAAAGAGTGCGCCAGGTTCTAGAAAGAGTGCTCTGGACCGGGGAACTGTCCGGAACGGACATCCTCCCCGTAGGCTTTGGCGGCGTCGCTCAGCACGGTCCGGAGATCCGCATACTGCTTGACGAACTTGGCCATCCTGCCGCCGCGCAGGCCTGCCATGTCCTGCCACACCAGAACCTGTCCGGTCGTGGCATTGCCGGCGCCGATGCCGATGGTGGGCACCGCGACGGCAGCGTCTACGGCCTTTGCCGTCTCGGCGGGAACCATCTCCATGAGCACGCAGAATGCGCCGGCCTCGGCCAGTGCCGCGGCGTCCTCCACGAGCCGGGCGGCGTCGTCGCCCCGGCCCTGCACCCGGTAGCCGCCCAGGGAGTGTTCACTCTGGGGCGTGAAGCCGATGTGTGCCATCACGGGAATTCCCGCCTGGACCATGGCGCGGACGGTGTCGGCGTAGAACTTGCCGCCCTCGAGCTTCACGGCGTGCGCCAGGCCCTCCTTCAGGAAACGCACTCCCGTGGCCACGGCCTGCTGCGGCGACACCTCGTAGCTTCCGAAGGGCAGGTCAGCCACCACGAGGGCGCGCCTGGCTGAACGGGTGACGGCACGGCACAGCGGCAGCAGTTCATCGACGGTGACGGGGAGGCTGGTTTCGTTGCCGAAGACGTTGTTGGATGCGGAGTCACCCACCAGGAGGACCTCGATGCCGGCCTGGTCGAAGATCTCAGCCGTGTACTGGTCGTACGCGGTCAGCATGGCGAAGTGTTCGCCGCTGGTTTTGGCCTGCTGCAGGTGGTGTGTGCGGATCCGGGGCAGCGGCTTTTTCGCCGCTTCCGACGCCGGTGCTGCGGCTGCCGCCGGGCCGTTCCCGTAGGGTGCAGGTGCTTCAGCGGACATGCTCGGATCGGGACTGCTGGTTGAGGCCATGCCACGAGCGTAGTCCGCGACCTGCCATGCTAGCCACCGGCCGCCGCGGGATCCCGGGTGATTCGCGTCATAGCCGGCCCGCCCGCACATGGCGTACGGTCCGGCGGCGGCGTGTTAACGCTGTGTTACAGGGCGGAGCCCCGCCAGCACCACGCCTAAATGCTTAGTAAAGTGATTCGTGAGCTGCCCTGCTCCGTCGAGGACGGACAAGGGCATGGATGCAGACCGGAGAAGAGGCTTCATGGACCGCCAGCAAGAGTTTGTCCTGCGCACGATCGAAGAGCGCGACGTACGCTTTGTGCGCCTGTGGTTCACCGACGTCGTGGGCTCGCTCAAGTCGGTGGCGCTGGCACCTGCCGAGGTTGAAGGTGCCTTCGATGAGGGCCTTGGCTTCGACGGCTCGGCAATCGAAGGCCTGGCCCGCGTCTTCGAG
This sequence comes from Arthrobacter sp. NPDC057388, assembly GCF_042668165.1. NCBI lineage: Bacteria > Bacillati > Actinomycetota > Actinomycetes > Micrococcales > Micrococcaceae > Arthrobacter > Arthrobacter sp. NPDC057388. Next base: position 17,990 of record NZ_JBHVBL010000059.1, on the reverse strand, counting down.
TCGGACATGCTGGCACAGCCGGACCCGTCCACCTTCCAGATTCTTCCCTGGCGCGGCGAGACCGAGCAGACCTCCCGCATGTTCTGCGACATCCTCACTCCCGACGGCGAGCCCTCGGCGGCGGATCCGCGCAACGTCCTCAAGCGCACACTGGCCAAGGCAGCCGACATGGGGTTCACCTGCTACACGCACCCCGAGATCGAGTTCTACCTGCTCAAGTCGCAGGAGCCCGGCCCGGACGGGTCCCCCGTTCCGGTGGACGAGGGCGGCTACTTCGACCATGTCCCCGGCGGCGTGGCCCAGGATTTCCGCCGCACCGCGGTGACCATGCTGGAATCCGTGGGCATCTCCGTGGAATTCAGCCACCACGAGGCCGGCCCGGGCCAGAACGAAATCGACCTGCGCTACGCGGACGCCCTGCAGACGGCGGACAACATCATGACGTTCCGCACCGTCATCAAGGAGGTGGCGCTGCAGCAGGGCACGTATGCCACGTTCATGCCCAAGCCCTTCACGGCCCACCCGGGCTCCGGCATGCACACGCACTTCTCGCTCTTCGAGGGCGACACCAACGCGTTCTTCGAGGCGGGTGCAGAGTTCCAGCTCTCCAAGACGGCGCGTCAGTTCATCGCCGGCATCCTCAAGCACGCCCCCGAATTCACCGCGGTCACCAACCAGTTCGTGAACTCCTACAAGCGCCTTTGGGGCGGGGGAGAAGCGCCCAGCTACCTGAGCTGGGGCCACAACAACCGCTCCGCCCTCGTCCGGGTCCCGCTGTACAAGCCGGGGAAGGGCCAGTCCGCGCGGATCGAATACCGCGGCATCGACTCGGCCGCCAACCCGTACCTGGCCTACGCCGTGCTTCTGGGCGCGGGACTGAAGGGCATCGAGGAGGGCTATGAACTGCCGGCGGCAGCCGAGGACGACATCTGGTCGCTGAGCTCCGCGGAGCGCCGGGCGATGGGACACGACCCCCTTCCGGCCAGCCTGCATGACGCCATCCGTGCCATGGAGGACTCGGAACTGATGCCGCAGATCCTCGGCGAGCAGGTCTTCGAGCACTTCCTCCGTAACAAGCGGGCGGAATGGCAGGACTACCGCCTGCAGGTGACGCCCTATGAGCTGCAGCGCAACCTCGCCATACTCTAGGCGGCTGCGGTGAGCTTGGCCCGCCGGCTCATAACCGCCGGCTTTAGCGACCTCGAGAAGGGTGAGCGGTTCCTTGCCGCCCCCGAACTCGAGGGCATCGAGCAGGATGTCCTGTTTGCCGGGCTGCAGCTGGCGGCAAGCCCGGACACCGCCCTGCAGTCCCTTGTCCGGCTCATCGAAAAGCATCCCGACCTGCGGAAGCTGGCAGCGGCGCACACCGAGGTGAGCGAACCGCTCTACCGGGTGCTGGGTGCGAGCGAGGCGCTGGGTGAATTCCTCATCCGGCGCCCGGAGCACCTGGACGCGTTCAGCGTGACCGCCAGCCCGGAACCGCTCCCGGCCGATCCCGCCGAGCTGCGCGCCCAGCTCCTCAGGTCGGTCCGCGCCGATCCCAGCGCTGCCCGGCCGGTGGCAGGCATAACCGGCCCGGAGGCTTACGGGGCGCTCCGCACCGCTTATCGCCGCGGCGTGGTGGACCTTGCCGTCAAGGACCTCTGTGCCGCCGATCCGCTGGACTTCATGCCCGCTGTCGGTGCCGAACTTGCCGACCTGGCAGGTGCGGCCATTGAGGCCGCCCTGGCGGTCTCCCGCGCCGAAGCGGCGGAAAAGTTCGACGCCGGCGAGGTCGCCGACGTTGCACTGGCAGTGATCGGGATGGGCAAGTGCGGTGCCCGGGAACTGAACTACATTTCCGACGTCGATGTCATTTACGTCGTGGAGGCAGGGGAGCAGGATGATGCCCGTGCCAGCACCATCGGCACGGCGCTGGCCTCCGGGATCTCGCGCGCCATTTCCTCCCCGGCCCGTGAGCCAGGCCTGTGGGAGGTCGACGCCAACCTGCGTCCGGAGGGCAAGTCCGGTCCGCTGGTCCGGACTCTGCCTTCGCACCAGAGCTACTACGCCCGCTGGGCCGAAAGCTGGGAATTCCAGGCACTGCTGAAGGCACGGACCATCGCGGGCGACGCGGAGCTGGGCGCCCGGTACGAGGAGGCCGTCTCGCCGCTCGTGTGGACCTCGGCAAACCGGGACGGGTTTGTGGAATCGGTGCAGGCCATGCGCCGCCGGGTGACCGAACACATCCCCCAGGCCGAGGAACAGCGGCAGATCAAACTGGGCCGGGGCGGGCTGCGCGACGTTGAATTCACCGTCCAGCTCCTGCAGCTGGTGCACGGCAAGTCGGACGAATCCCTGCGGCACCGCGATACGACGTCGGCCATTGCTGCCCTCTCTGCCGGCGGGTACATCGGCCGGGCGGATGCAGCCGAATTCGACCGCGCCTACCGTTATCTGCGGCTGCTTGAACACCGCATCCAGCTTTTCCAGCTGCGCCGCACGCACCTCATGCCGGTCAAGGAAGAAGCCCTTCGGACCCTCGCCAAAGCCGTGCTGGGTCCGTTCTCCACCGACCGCCCGCACCCGGATGCGCTGCTGGCCGGGTGGCAGCGGACAAAACGCTCGGTCCGCGAACTCCATGACCGGATCTTCTACCGTCCGCTCCTGAACACCGCTGCCAAGCTGAGCAGCGAGGATGCCCGCCTGACGCCGGAGGCCGCCCAGGGCCGGCTCGCTGCGCTCGGTTACCGGGATCCGCAGGGTGCCCTCCGGCACATCGAGGCCCTCACCGCAGGGGTCAGCCGGCGCGCTGCCCTGCAGCGGCAGCTGCTCCCCATCCTCCTGGGCTGGCTGGCCGAGGGTGTGGATCCCGACGCCGGCCTGCTCGCGTTCCGCAGGATCAGCGAGTCCCTCGGCACAACACACTGGTACCTTGGCATGCTGCGGGATTCCGCGGCCGCGGCCGAGCGGCTGTGCCACATGCTGTCCAACTCCCGCCTCATTGCCGACCTTCTGGAAGTGTCACCGGAGTCGGTGTCCTGGCTGGGCACGGACAAGGGCCTCGCTCCGCTCAGCTTTGAGGCGCAGTGGCAGGAGATCGCCTCCAAGATGTCCCGGCACGAAGACCCGGAAAGCGCCATGCGCCTCATCCGGCTTATCCGGCGCCGTGAAATCCTCCGCATCGCCATTGCGGACAGCGCCGGCCTGCTGCGGCAGGACCAGGTGGGCGAGGCACTGGCCGAGACCGACCGCGCGGCGATTCTGGGCGCCCTGCGGGTGGCCGAGAACATCGTGTCCGCCGCCGGCCCGCTGAAGACTTCGGTGCTGGTGGTTGCCATGGGCAGGCAGGGCGGGCTGGAGATCGGTTATGGTTCCGACGCCGACGTCATGTATGTCCACCGGGCACTGCCTGGAGCATCTGACGATGAGGCCCAGCAGCAGGCCGCGAAGATCGTGGGCCATATTTCCACGCTCCTGACCCAGCCCCTTAAGCCGGCGATCATGGCCGAGCGCGTGCTCGCCGTCGACGCCGACCTCCGCCCGGAAGGCAAGAGCGGGGCGATGGTTCGGTCGCTGGAGTCCTACAGCGAGTACTACCGCCGCTGGTCGCTCATCTGGGAGGCACAGGCTCTGCTGCGGGCCCGCCCCATCGCCGGGGACGACGGGCTCGCGGCCGATTTCGTGAAGCTGATCGATCCCATCCGGTACCCGGAGGCCGTCTCGGACGCGGACGTCCGGGAGATACGGCGCATCAAGGCGCGGGTGGAGTCCGAGCGGCTGCCCCGCGGCGCCGATCCTGCCAGGCACCTGAAGCTGGGCCGGGGCGGCCTGAGCGACGTCGAATGGCTGGTCCAGCTGCTGCAGCTCCAGCACGCCGGAAACCACCCCGAACTCCGCACCACCTCCACCCTGAAGGCCCTGACGGCCGCTGAGGGGCTGGGGCTGCTGGAGAGCGATGATGCCGGCCTGCTGGCGGACGCCTGGCGCCTGGCCAGCCGCATACGCTCGGCGAACGTCATCTGGACCGGGCGGGCCTCGGACCTGCTGCCCTCGTCACGCCGTGACCTGGAGGCTGTGGCCAGGTGGTGCGGCTACGAGGAAGGGAAGGCCACGGCGTTCGAGGAGGACTATCTGCGGGTGAGCAGGCGGGCCCGCGGGGTCTTCGAGAAGATCTTCTACGGCCAGTGAACCGGTGCTAGGTTTGGGCGCATGGCTACCCAAATCTTCATGAATCTGCCCGTCAGGGACCTGGACCGGTCCGTGCAGTTCTTTACGGCGCTGGGTTTTTCCTTCAATCCGGACTACACGGACGAGAACGCCACCTGCATGGTGATCAACGACGACGCCTATGTCATGCTCCTGGTCGAGAATTTTTTCAAGACGTTCACCTCGAAGGAGATCGTGGACGCGACCTCGGCTACTGAGGCCATCATGGCCTTCTCGGTGGACAGCCGGGACGCCGTGGACCAGATGGTGGGCAAGGCCCTCGCCGCCGGCGGAACAGAGTCCCAGCCGGTGCAGGACTACGGCTTCATGTACAGCCACAGCTTCCAGGATCCGGACGGCCACCTGTGGGAGGTCATGTGGATGGATCCGGCGGGCCCGCTGGCCGACGGGGCGGCACATGCCTCCTGAGGGATCATGAGTCCCGACGTATGGCTCATTCCGTTGCGGGACCTCGACGCGGACGCCCGCGCCGTCCAGTTGGGGGCGGTGGCGGAACTGGAACTTGCCCCGGGCCAGCAGGAGTTTGTGGGCGATCCCCTGCGGATGATGCTGGCGGGGCTGGAGGACGCGTCGCGCCGGCCCTATGTCATCGAGGCGGGCGGAAAGGCCGCCGGGGTGCTGACGCTGCAGTCGGGGGCAGCACGCCTCGCCGGCTGGCCCGACGACGACTCGGCCTGGCTGCTGCGCGGGTTCCTGATCGACCGGCGGCGGCAAGGCCAGGGGCTGGGGCAGGCGGCAGCCTCCGCGGCAGTGGCGGCAGCCGCCAAACTGACAGCAAGGCTGGGAGGCGGCCAGGCCGGCGTCGTGCTTTCAGTCAACGAGCGCAACCCCGCCGGGCAGGGTGCCTACCTCAAGGCCGGCTTTGCGGACAAGGGCGCCTATCTGGGCGGCGAAGCCGGCCCGCAGCGCACCATGTTCGCCGCGTTCTGAGCGCCGAAGCTGCGCGGAAACGACGGCGGGCCGTTGCGTGCGTCCGGTGGCGTGCCTACGCTGAGTCTTGGCAGTGCACTTCAAACCTTGTTGGGGGGAAGGCTTGAAAAGGTCTTCGTCTCGGAGGCACTCGCCGGAACAGGCTGGCTCCCGGTCTCAGCACGCCCGGAGCCAGCTTTCGGCGCCCCAGTTTTCGGCGCCCCAGCTTTCGGCGCGCCAGCGGCGGCAGGATGAGGACCATGCCCGGGCGCACGCGCAGGGAAGCCGCGCCCGGACGCTTAGGAGGGCCGAGCTGCTGCTCATCGGGGCGGGCGTGGCCGCCACGCTCATCGCGGCGGGGTACCAGTACCTGGGCATCAGAAGCACCCTGGAGAGCAGCACTGCATCCTCCCTCTACGCCCAACAGCAGGAGATCGACAGGATCTTCGTGGACCAGCCGGACCTGCAGCCGTACTTCTGGGACCACCGGGAGCTGCCGGACGCGGCGGTGATCCGGGATCCTGCGGCGAAGCGGGAGGCGCAGCAGCTGGCTGGCCGGGCCGAGGCGACGGCGCACCGGATCCTGGATCACTTTGCCCATTTGAAGTACCAGATGGGAACGCAGGCCTTCACTTCGGAGCGGGCGGACTGGGAGGCCTACATACGGCGCAGTTTCGCTGACTCACCCGTTCTGTGCCGGGCGCTGCAGGATGACAGGGAGGCCTTTGGCGGCACGGGCCCGGACTCGCTCTGGGGACGGTATGCCGCCGAACCCTGCCGGGGCACGTAGCGCGGAAACGGTCTGTCCTAAAACGGCCAAGGGCGGCCACCGGCCGGAACCGGTGGCCGCCCTTGGCGGTGTCGGGAGTATCTCCCTGCGTCAACTGGTCAGACCAGGTCAAACTGGTCAGACTAGACGCCGTAGTAGAGCTCGAACTCGTAGGGGTTCGGGCGCAGCGACAGCGGACGGATCTCGTTCTCGTACTTGTACTCGATCCAGGTGTCGATCAGGTCCTGGGTGAAGACGCCGCCGGCCTGCAGGAACTCGTTGTCCTCGCGCAGGGCCTCCAGGGCTTCCTCGAGGGTGCCCGGAGCCTTGGGGATGTCCTTGGCTTCTTCAGCGGGGAGCTCGTAGAGGTCCTTGTCGATCGGAGCCGGGGGCTCGATGCGGTTGCGGATGCCGTCGATGCCGGCCATCAGCTGTGCAGCGAAGGCCAGGTACGGGTTGGAGGAGGGGTCCGGAGCGCGGAATTCGATGCGCTTGGCCTTCGGGTTGGAGCCCGTGATCGGGATACGGATACCGGCGGAGCGGTTGCCCTGCGAGTAGACCATGTTGACCGGGGCTTCGAAGCCCTTGACCAGGCGGCGGTAGGAGTTGACCGTCGGGTTGGTGAACGCGAGCACAGCGTCGGCGTGCTTCAGCAGGCCGCCGATGTACCAGCGGGCGGTGTCGGACAGGCCGGCGTAGCCCTTCTCGTCGTAGAACAGCGGCTCGCCGTTGCTCCACAGCGACTGGTGGCAGTGCATGCCCGAGCCGTTGTCACCGAAGACCGGCTTCGGCATGAAGGTGACGGACTTGCCCCAGGCGTCCGCGGTGTTCTTGATGACGTACTTGAACTTCTGCAGGTCATCGGCCGCGTGGGTCAGCGTGGTGAACTTGTAGTTGATCTCGGCCTGGCCGGCGGATCCAACTTCGTGGTGGCTGCGCTCAACCTCGAGGCCGGCCTCGTCCAGGGCGACGCACATGGCGTCACGCAGGTCGGCCTGCTTGTCGGTCGGGGAGACCGGGAAGTAACCGCCCTTGACGGGGGTCTTGTAGCCCAGGTTGCCGCCTTCTTCTTCACGGCCGGTGTTCCAGTGGGCTTCTTCGGAGTCGATCTTGTAGAAGCTGCCCTCCGGGGAGGACTGGTACTGGACGTTGTCGAACACGAAGAACTCTGCTTCGGGAGCGAAGAACGCGGTGTCGGCGATGCCGGTGGAGGCGAGGTAGGCTTCGGCCTTCTCTGCCACGCCACGGGGGTCGCGGTGGTACGGGTCGCCCGTGCGGGGGTTCACGATGGAGAAGTTCAGCGCAAGGGTCTTCTCCATGCGGAACGTGTCCAGGAACGCGGTGGTGACGTCCGGAATGAGCTGCATGTCAGACTCGGCGATGCCCTGGAAGCCGCGGATGGAAGAACCATCGAACAGCTGGCCGTTGACGAAGAAGTCGGCGTCCACGCTCTTGGCGGGCACGTTGAAGTGCTGCTGAACGCCGGGGAGGTCGGTGAAGCGGATATCGATAAACCGAATGTCTTCATCTTTGATGAACTTGAGGACTTCGTCCGCAGTCTTGAACATCTATGCTCCTTACGCATATGTAATAACTGGCTGTAAAGCCAAGTGGGCCAGCGCAATCCAAGGGGCGGAAACACAAAAGTGCCCCGCTCCCGGCTCACTAGCAACTGTTAACACCCTAGGGATTCGGGATTTCCCGTCCGTGTCAGCATTGTTTCCGGCAGGTTACAGAACCCCCTGCTATGTAAACGCTATACGGTGTCCACACTGTGGTCCACGCCTATCCAGCCTGTGGGCGTCAGCCGCGCCGCGCAGGCTCGGTAAACTTGACAGGTGGTAGATCGCAAAGACATCGGTTCATGGCTCAGCGGGCCCGACACTTCCGGCATTTCCAAGTACCCGGGGGAGCGCCTGGGCTTCCCCGAATCGGGTCCGGGGTCCATGGCCCGGGCAGGCCGGCGGATCCTGGCGATCATCATCGACTGGACCATCGCGCTGCTGATCAGCAACGTTTTCCTGGCGGGCAATTCCATGGCTACCCTCGCTGTCTTCGCAGCGGAGCAGATCCTGCTGATTGGAACCCTTGGCTACAGCATCGGCCACCGGCTGATGGGCATCCAGGTGGTGAAGCCGGACGGTTCACCGGCCGGGCCGCTGGCCGCCCTGGTCCGCACCGTCCTGCTCTGCCTGGTGATCCCGGCCGTCATCTTCGACCCCGACCAGCGCGGGCTCCATGACAAGGCCATGAACACCGTCCTCATCCGCAGGTAGCCGGCTGCCCGCGTGCAGTCGGGTGTCCGCCGGCAGCCGGTCAGCCGGCAGATACCCCCGGCGGAGCGCCCACCGCTCAAACAGCACCGTGGCGAAGGGAAACACCGCCGAAAGACCGGCAAACAGCGCGACCGTGAACGGCCAGCGCTGCAGCCGCCACAGGGCAAGGGCCGCCAGGCTGTAGCCGATGAACAGGGCACCGTGCACCGGTCCGGCCAGCTGCACGCCCAATTCCGTGGTCCCGGCGATCCACTTGAAATACATGCCGGCCAGGAGGGCGGCCCAGCTGAAGGCTTCGGCGACCGCCAGGAGGCGGAAGGCACGTACGACGGCGGACACGGACGGGAATTTCACAGGAGGCTCCGGCTTCTGTAGGTGGTCTGGCTGGTTGGAACATGCGGCTCACACGAAAGCGCCGCTCCAACGAAAGCGCCGCTCCAACGAAAACGCCCCGGGGCCGGCGCAGATGCGGCGGCCGCCGGGGCGGTTCGGGCGGGCTAGCGTCCGCGCTGGGGGCGGGCCCTGTAGGGGTCCACGCCCTTGGGGATCGGAAGGCGGGTGCCGAGCGATGAAATGCGCTTGGACACGGCGCTGACCTCGGTTTTGGTGAGCTCGTTCTTGAGCTTGTTCATCTTCTTCGCCACCTGGCTGATGGGTACCTGCCCCTCGCCGCGTCCGGTTTCGATGACGTGGATGGTGACGTTGGGAAGGATGCGTGCCAGCTTCTTCCGCTCGCCTTCGATCAGCGGGCGCACGCGGTGCGTGGGTCCTTCGGCAACGAGGACGACGCCGGGACGGCCCACGGCGCGGAAAACGGCATCCTGAGTCCGCGGATTCACTGCCACGGGCTGTTCCTCGGTGATCCAGCCCCTCCGGAGCGTGCCCAGTGCGGCGCCCGAGGCGCCCGGCTGGTTTTCGATCTGCGCAAACGCCGCGCGCTCGGCCCGGCGCGACAGGATCAGCGTGGCGGCCAGGAAGCCGAGCGGGATGCCGATGATGAGGCCCGTGACCCAGTTGTCCAGCAGGAAGCCGACGAGGAAGCTGACGGCAACGACGCCCAGGAACGCCAGCAGCATGAGCCACGGCACCATGGGGTCGTGGCGGCGGGTCATGTTGAAGACCTCGCGGATCTGCTTAAGCCGGCTGGGCTTCTTTTCCTTTACGGTTTTGGGCTTGCGCCCAAAAAGACCGCGCTTGGAGGCATCAGCGGCCGCAGGAGTGTTGTTGCTGGAGTTCGGGGATTTCGCCATAGTGCCTTAATTCTACGTGATTCGCGACAAAGGGCCGGACGCCGGAAAGTTCCGGTGTCCGGCCCCTGGCCATGGGAAATGCCCGCTGCTACTGGTGCGCCGCGAGCAGGGTGCTGGCTTCCTGGCGGGTGGTGCCGGAGTCCTGGATGCCGTCGGCGATGTGGGCGAGTTCGGCGGGGATGTCGCGGCCTTTTTTGCGCATGGCGGTGGCCCAGAGCCGGCCGGCGCGGTAGGAGGAGCGGACCAGGGGGCCGGACATGACGCCGAGGAAGCCAATCTCTTCGGCTTCGTGCTGCAGGTCGACGAATTCCTGGGGTTTGACCCAGCGGTCCACGGGCAGGTGCCGTTCGGAGGGGCGGAGGTACTGGGTGATGGTGATCAGGTCGCAGCCGGCGGCGTGCAGGTCGCGGAGCGCCTCGGAGATTTCCTCGCGGGTTTCGCCCATGCCCAGGATGAGGTTGGATTTGGTGACCATGCCCAGGTTCCGGCCCTGGGTGATGACGTCCAGGGAGCGTTCGTAGCGGAATGCGGGGCGGATGCGCTTGAAGATCCGGGGCACGGTTTCGACGTTGTGCGCGAAGACCTCGGGGGCGGAGTCGCAGATCGCTTTGATGTGGTCGGGGTTGCCGGAGAAGTCCGGGATGAGGAGTTCGACGCCGGTGCCGGGGTTCAGTTCGTGGATCTTGCGGACCGTTTCGGCGTAGAGCCAGACGCCTTCGTCCTCGAGGTCGTCGCGGGCGACGCCGGTGACGGTGGCGTAGCGCAGCTGCATGGACTGCACGGAGCGGGCGACCTTGGTGGGTTCGAACCGGTCCACGGGGGAGGGTTTGCCGGTGTCGATCTGGCAGAAGTCGCAGCGGCGGGTGCACTCGGAGCCGCCGATGAGGAAGGTCGCTTCCTTGTCTTCCCAGCATTCGAAGATGTTGGGGCAGCCGGCCTCTTCACAGACGGTGTGCAGGCCTTCCTTTTTGACCAGGTTTTTCAGGCCCACGAATTCCGGGCCCATCTGGACCTTGGCCTTGATCCAGTCCGGCTTGCGTTCCACCGGTGTGGCCGCGTTGCGCTGCTCGATCCGCAGCATTTTCCGGCCTTCTGGTGCCAGGGTCACAGGAGAGCTCCTTCGGGGGTTGCGACTAAAGCGTCTTCATTGTTGCGCAGTTCTTCGATGATCCGCGAAACGAGATCTGCCGGGGATACATCACGGCCGGTTTCCTGCGCGATCGTGGTCACACCTGCATCGGTGATTCCGCAGGCGATGATCTGGCCGTAGGGTGCGAGGTCGTTGTTGCAGTTAATGGCGAAGCCGTGCATGGTCACGCCCTGACTGACCCTGATCCCGATGGCGGCGATCTTGCGGTCCGGGCCCTTGGCGTCTGCCTCGATCCACACACCCGCGCGGCCCTTGATCCGGACCGCAGCGATGCCATAGTCCGCCAGTACCGCGATGATCACGGCCTCCAGGCGCTCCACGTAGTCACGGATGCCGGCCTTGTTCTTCAGCCTGATGATCGGGTATCCGATGAGCTGGCCCGGCCCGTGCCAGGTCAGCTTACCGCCGCGGTCTACGGGAACGACGGGTGTTCCGTCGAAGGGCCGCTCGTGATCCTCCGTCAGCTTTCCGGCCGTGTAGACGGCGGCATGTTCAAGGAGGAGAACTGTGCTGGGGGCCTTGCCGGCCAGGACGTTTTCATGGATTTCGCGCTGGATGTCCCAGGCATGGCTGTAATCGACGAAATCCGGGGCAAGACCGAGCTTTGTGAACTCAAGAGTCATGCATTCCAGCTTAGACCTCAGCTGCGATCCTGCCCGATAGTGTGCGCAAGCTCTCATCCTGTTCCCGGTCACATTCCGCCCCTTCCGCAGGGCTGCGTACGCGCCATTCGGAGTGTGGCAGCGGGCGGTAGGCCTGCCTGTGGATAACTTCTGCAGGAACTCCGGGTTTCCGGTACTCCTTAAGCCATGGACCAGCACAGCACGGGACACCACGATCTGGAACAAAGCGGTCTGGAAAGCGCCAACGGGACCGGCCACACTCAGGCGGAGGACGGGCCCGTCGTCACAGGCTACTCCGTCTGCCGCCGGCTGGGCCGTGGCGGCAGTGCCGAAGTGTGGCTGCTCTCGGAGAAATCCACCGGGGCGAAACTGGCACTGAAGTGCTTCGATCCGCCGGCGGGGAGTGCTGAAGCCGGCCGCCCTGCTCCCGGTTGCGGAACGGCGAGGGAGGAGGGCGTCCGCCGTGAAGTGCTGGTCATGTCCGTCCTGGACCACGAACACCTGGTCAAGGCCCATGGCGTGGTCAGAACGGGTGGTGCCGCGGACGGCAGTTTCGGGATCCTGCTGGACTATGCCGCCGGGGGTTCCCTCCAGCAACTGGTCAGCGCAAGGGGCCGGCTGAGTGTCGGCGAAACCGTCACCGTCCTGACGCCGATCGCACAGGTCCTGGGCTATCTGCACGGCAAGGGCTTCACCCACTCGGATGTGGCGCCCGGCAACGTGCTCTTCACTGCCCACGGAAAACCATTGCTGGCTGATCTCGGCATCGCCCGGATGGTGGGTGACGCTTCCGGAGTTCCGGACCGGCACACCGACGGTTTCACGGATCCGGCTCCGGTGGACGCCGTCCGGGCGGGACTGCAGCCGGAACGCGACGTCTATGCCGCCGCCGCATTGGGCTGGTACTGCCTCACCGGGCAGCCCCCTCCGCCGTCAGCAGCAAGGCCACCGCTCGCGCTGCTGGTCCCGGAGGTTCCGGCCGCGTTGGCGGCAGCGCTGGAGGCTGGTCTCAGCGACGACAGGCGGCGGCGTCCGGCGGCTGCGGACCTTGCCACGGCTGTTTACCGCAGCGCAGCGGCAGAACCCCTGGACCTGTCCCGTTCGGTCCATGACACCGTAATGCCTGAGCTGCTGACCCGACGCCCGCTCCCACCACCGGGCGGTCGCCTGACCAATAACCTGCGCGCCTGGGGAAGGCGTCTGAAAACGACGCGCTGGGTGAGGGTGGCAGCAAGGCTCGAACGGGTCGGGAACAGGGCTGAACCGGTGAGGAGCAGGGGTGGACGTGTCACGCGCCGGGGCGCACAGGTCAGGCATAGGGCGGAACGGCAGACCAAAGGCACGCGAACGGCGTTCAGTCCATCGCACGGCACCCTGACCTTATGGTCCCGGGCGGTCGCCGGCAGAGACTGGGCGGGCGCCGGCCGCCGCCTGGCGGTGGCCGGCACCGTGCTCGCGGCGGCGGTGCTGGCGGGCGCCGTGTTCCTGGGGCTGGCCCCGGCTGCGCCGGAATCAGGCCACTCTGCGCCGGAGTCAGGTCCAGCTGTGCAGGAGTCAGGCGCTGCGGCGCAGCCGGCCAACACCCCGGACGCCAACACCCCCGACGCCAACACCCCCGACGCCAACACCCCGGGTTCCGGCATTCCGGGTGATGTGCGGCGGCAGCTCGGCGCGAAAGATCCTGTCGCAGCGGTCCGCGGCCTGGCGCAACTGCGTTCGCTGGCGCTGCGCGAGGGCAAGCTGGACCTGCTCGACGCCGTGAACGCCCCGAACACGCCGGCTCATGCCGCGGACAGGGGCATCCGCAGCAGGCTGGAGAAGGCGGGGACAGTGCTGGCCGGTTTCAGGACCAGCCTTTCCGGCGTCCGCCGGCTGCCCGGAGGCACGAAGGGGCGGGCTGTCGTTGCGGCGACGTCATCGGCGACGGCGTACGAGGAGCGGGCAGCGGACGGGCGTGTGGATGCGAAGGGAGCGGCGCAGCAGGCCATCAGGCTGCGGCTGGTTCTTGTCCCGGTCGACGGGCGCTGGCGCATCGCGGACATCCTGCCCGCGGAGTGAACGCCACGGGCGGCCTGAACACAGATACAGCAATACAACGGGCACCAACCGGGAAAGCGGCTACTTGCCTCCGGCCACCCATTCCGCGGCGCGCGACACTGAGGGGTGCTGCCACGTGAACCCGCCGTCGCGGAGCAGGGCGGGCTCAATCCGCTGGCTGGCGAGCAGGAGTTCGCCGGCAAGCTTGCCCATGACCAGGCGCAGCGCCGGGGCCGGGACGCGCAGCAGGGCCGGCCGGTGCAGCGCCTTTGCCAGTTCGGCCACCAGGGTATTCACATCAGCGGCTTCCGGTGCCGCAAGGTTCACAGGGCCTGAGTTTCCGGATGTGAGGAGGAATCCGAACGCGGCGGTGAGGTCGGGGAGTGTGATCCAGGGCCAGTACTGCCGGCCGTTGCCCAGCGGGCCGCCAATGCCTGCACGCAGCAGCGGCAGCAGGCGGCCCAGGGCTCCGCCGGACCTGCTCAGCACCACGGCCGTCCGCGGCGTTACCACGCGGACGCCGGCGGGGGCTTCGTGGGCTGCCGCTTCCCACTCGACGCAGATGCGGGCCATGATGCCCTGTCCTGCGGGGGAGCGCTCCGTCAGCAGGGCGGCCCCGGCGTCGCCGTAGTAGCCGGCCCCCGACTGGCTGATGAAGATCGGCGGCGCGGAGTCGACGCTGCACATCGCCGCGGTGAGGGTCCGGGTGGGATCAAGCCGTGAACGGAACAGCTCATCGATGCGGTGCGGCGTCCAGGGCCTGGCACCGATATTCGCGCCGGAGAGGTTGATGACAGCGCCGGCCCCCTCCAGGCTGGCCGGGTCCAGCGTTCCGGTGGCGGGATCCCAGGGGATTTCCGACGGCGACTCCGGAGGCCGCCTCACCAGCCGGACGACGTCGTGCCCGTCGGAAGCGAGGCGGGAGGAAAGTGCGGTTCCAATGAGACCGGAGGCGCCGGCCATGACGATGCGCATGATCCATCTCACCATGCCCGGCACGGCGGGGCACCTCCCCGATGGCCACGTGCACCTTGACTATGATCGAACGATGACCTCTTCGAGTTACCTCCGGTTCCCTCATGTTCACGGCGATCTGGTCACGTTCGTGGCCGAGGACGACGTCTGGATTGCCCCCCTCAGCGGAGGCCGGGCGTGGCGTGTTTCCGCGCTCCAACTGCCGGCCCGCAATCCGCGCTTTACGCCGGATGGGAAGAAGCTGGTCTGGACGGTCGTCCAGGGGACCGCACCTGAGGTGGTCATTGCCGACGTCGACGGCGGGGGATACCGCCAGCTGACCTTCTTCGGCCACAGCACCACCCGGGTCAAGGGCTTCACACCTGACGGGGACATCGTGGTCACCAGCGCCTTCCGACAGGCCGAAAGCCGGCACACGCACGCCTACCGTCTGTCCACCGAAGGCGGCTGGGCAGAGGAACTTCCGCTGGGACCGGTCGAGTCCGTTGCCTTCGGCCCGGAACTCGGGGACGAAAAGCCTGTGGTGGTGGGCAGCGTGCTCTCCCGCGAGCCGGCCTGGTGGAAGCGCTACCGCGGCGGCACCGCCGGAAAGCTTTGGATCGATGCCGACGGCAACGGCGAGTTCGAACGGCTCCTTCCTGAACTGGACGGCAACCTCGCCGATCCCATGTGGGTGGACGGCCGCATCGCGTTCCTCTCGGACCACGAAGGCTACGGCAACCTGTACTCGGTCCTGCCCGGGGGCGGGGACCTGCGGCGCCACACCGACCACGAGGACTTCTACGTCCGCCACGCCGCCACGGACGGCAAGCGCGTGGTCTTTGAATCGGCAGGTGAGTTGTGGCTCCTGCATGACCTTGGCTCCGAGGCCGTCCGCCTGGAGGTAACGCTCGGGTCCGCTTCCCAGGGCCGCCGCCCCTCGCTCCTCAAAGTCGCCAAGCACCTCGGTGATGTCCGGCCGGACATCACCGGAGAAGCCAGCGCCGTGGAAGCGCACGGCACCATCCACTGGCTGCGGCACAAGGACGGCCCGTCCCGCGTGGTCGAGGCCACGGCGGGTGTCCGCGCCCGCCTGCCGCGCCCCCTGCCGGACGGGCGCATTGCGTACGTGGCGGACCACGGCGGCGACGAGGCCCTGTTCATCACGGAAATCGCCCCGCAGATCCCGGCACACGAAGGCGCCGGCCAAACACCGCACGCAGCTGCAAAGCCGGCCGCGGCAGCAGGCGGCGGCGAGGGGACCACTCCCGCCGCAAAGCAGGAAGCCGCCGCCCCCGCAGTGTCCCTGCCCAGGCCGGTTTCCGCCGCCGGTGTGGCGGGACAGGGTGCACCATCGACGGGTGTTCCGGCTCCCCGCGTCACTCATCCGGTGGCCGACGACGCGGCCGCCGACCTCGCCCCCGCCGCAGCAGCAGCAGCCGGGACTGAGGCAGGCCAGGCCATCATCAGTATTCCGGGCGGGTCCAAGCCGCTCACGGTCCGGTTCCCCAAGCCAACACGTGCCAGCGCCATCGAAACCAGCCCCGACGGCCGCTGGATCGCCATCGGAACCGCATTTGGCGACGTCTACATCGCGGACAGCCGGGACGGCAAGCTGACGTCCGTCACCAGCATTGGCGAGGGCAGCATCGAGGACTTCGCCTGGTCGCCGGACTCCGCCTGGCTGGCCTGGTCGGAACCGGTGACCTCCTTTGGGTCGCGCAGCCGCCTGCGGCTGGTTCACGCCACAGCTGCGGAGGCCGCAGCTGCCAACACCAAAGCCGCGGCCGGAGAGGCTGCCATCGTGGACGTGACGGACGGGCGCTTCCGGGACCAGTCGCCGTCGTTCTCCCCGGACGGCAACTTCCTGGCCTTCCTCTCCAACCGCAGTTTTGATCCGGTCTACGACGGCCACTCATTCGACCTGTCCTTCCCCAGCCCGATCAAGCCCTACCTGGTGGCACTGGCGGCGGACACGGCGTCGCCGTTCGGCCCGAGCGTGGCTCTGCCGGAGGACAGCACCGCGCAAAACACCGGTGTGCATGACAGTGCCGCCGCCCAGGAAGGCACGTCCGCCGAAGGGCAGGCCACTCCTGCCACCGTCAGGGTGGACGCTGAAGGCCTTGCCCACCGGGTCATCAGCGTTCCGGTCCCGCAGGGCAACTACTCGGATCTGGCTGCCACCGACGGTGCGCTGCTGTGGCTCGACAGCGCCCTGGCCGGAGTGACAGGGGAGGGCAGGGCCAGCCTGGAAGACAAGAACGCCGCCCCGAGCCTGGTCCGCTTCGACCTGGCCAAGCGAAAGACCAGCACCCTGGTCGATGCCCTGAACAGCTACCGCCTGTCCGGCGACGGCAAAAAGGTGGTCCTGGTCCACGACAAGCAGGTCCGGGTGGTGCCCTCCGACGCCAAAGCAGACGAAGAGTCCGGCCAGGTGGTCAAGGTGGACCTCACCCGCATCCGCGTCCTGATGGACCCACTGAGCGTATGGGGCCAGGCGTTCGACGAGGCGTGGCGCCTGCAGCGCGACTTCTTCTGGACCGAGGACATGGCCGGCCAGGACTGGGACTCCGTCCACGCCCGCTACCGTCCCATCGTGGAACGGCTCGGCTCGCACGACGACCTTGTTGACCTGCTGTGGGAACTCCACGGCGAGCTCGGCACGTCGCACGCCTACGTGCGCCCGGCTGCGGCGGTGGAAAACGGCAGCAACGGCCAGGGCCGGCTGGGTGCCGACCTCGCGTTCACCGGCGACGGCTGGGAAATCGAGCGCATCCTGGCCGGTGAATCGTCGGACCCGCTGGCCACATCGCCCCTGACCCGGCCGGGTGCCGACGCCAAGGCCGGGGACGTCCTGCTGGCGATCGACGGCGTGCGTCTCACGGAGTCGCTGACCCCGGCCATGCAGCTGGTGGGTGCGGCGGGACGCGCGGTGGAACTGACCATCCGCAACGGCGCCGGCCACGGCGCGGCAGCGGGCGCCCAGCGCAGGATCGCCGTCGTCCCCATCCGGGATGAGGAACGGCTCCGCTACCAGGACTGGGTCAACGCCAACCGCCGGACAGTGCGCCAGGCCTCCGACGGCAAGTTCGGCTACCTGCACATCCCGGACATGCTGGCGAACGGCTGGGCGCAGCTCCACCGGGACCTGGACACCGAGACGGCGCTGGACGGCCTGATCGTGGACGTGCGCCGCAACCGCGGCGGACACACCTCACAGCTCGTGGCGGAGCTGATCGGGCGGAAGGTGACCGGCTGGAGCATGCCCCGCGGTGAAAAGCCGCGCACCTATCCGCACCACGCACCGCGCGGCCCCGTCATCATCCTGGCCGATGAATTCGCCGGCTCCGACGGTGACATCATCACCCAGGTCTCGAAGCTGCGCGGCATCGGCCCGGTGATCGGCACCCGCACATGGGGCGGCGTCGTCGGCATCGACAACCGGTTCACGCTGGCTGACGGCACCGGGGTGACCCAGCCCCGCTACGCAACGTGGTTCGGCGGCGGTGTTGGCTGGAGCGTCGAAAACCACGGAGTGGCGCCCGACATCGAAGTGACGTTCCCGCCGCACGCCTACGCCGCCCGCCGGGACCCGCAGCTGGAATACGGCATCACGGCGCTGAAGGAAATGGTGCAGGAGCTGCCGACGGACCGTCCGCCGGCCCGCGAGGGCTACCGTCGGCTGCGCCCGGCCCCGCTGCCGGCCCGCCGCCACAGCTAGAGCCGCCACAGCTAGAGCCGCTAAAGCTAGAGCCGCTAAAGCCAGAAACGCGAAGGCCCTGTTCCCCCTGGATTCACCAGGGGGAACAGGGC
>NZ_JBHVBL010000058.1:0-23406 GCF_042668165.1 Arthrobacter sp. NPDC057388 | reverse complement strand
GACGTTGCGCAACGTCATGTGGGCGGGGAACCGTCGAAACGGCTGATCAGCACCCGGTCAGCGACCGCCGCGGGCGCTCCTGCCGGTAGTAATAGCGGGACACTTCGCGGAACCCTGCCCGGGAGTACAGCTCCCGGGCAGCGGTGTTCGACGCCATCACCAGCAGCCAGTAGCCGGCCAGCCCCTGCTCCGCGCCTGCACTAATCAAGGCCTGTTGGATCCGGGCGGCATACCCTCGGCGGCGGGCATCGGGCCGGGTGGCCATGCAGTACAGCCCGCCCCAGCTGACGCCCGTGCCGGGAACAACTGTCCTGCCGGGAACAAGGGCAAGGCGTCCGACGGCGGCCGGCCGGCCGCCGTCGTCCCTCACCAGCGCGTACAGCGCCGGGCAACCCGTGAGGATGGCACGGGCAGTCTCCAGCTCCGCGGCGCCGCCGCGGCCGTCCACGGACCACCACAGTTCCAGCCATTCCGCCGATGGATGGTCGGTGATTTCGACGCCGGCACGGGCACCAGCTGAATCGCCACCGCCGGGGACAGTGTCCGCTCCACCCATCATGATCAGCGTCTCGGATTGCCGGGTGAAGCCTTCCTCATCCAAAACGGCGTTCAGCGCAGCGCTGCCGGGCGTGTCGAAGACCTGGAAGATCACCGGCAACCGGCGGCCCCGGTACCAGGCCCGGGCCACCCGCAGCGCGGCCAGCCGCTCAACCCTCGTCCCTGCGGGCTCCGACCGCGGCCAGATGGAGTTCGCCCGCTGCGTCACTCCACCGGCAGCGCGGAGAACCCAGCCGCCGGACAGCTCCCGGTCCGGCGCTGGCCACGCCGCATCCATGGCGGCTTCCAGATCCGGCACGTCGATTTCCCCCACAGCACTCCTTCGTCAAACGGCAGGAGGCCCCCCGGTATCTGCACTGCAGATCCGGGGAGCCTCCTGCTCCCGGTTCAGCTTCGCGGCCGCCTATGCGGTCCACGCCCGCTTAGTTTTCTTCGGGCTTCTTCGCTTCGGGCTTCTTGGCCTCGGGCTTGAAGTCCACGCCGGCCTCCTTGCGCTGCTGCGGGGTGATCGGAGCCGGGGCGTCGGTCAGCGGATCGTGGCCGCCGCCGGACTTCGGGAAGGCGATGACGTCGCGGATCGAGTCCACGCCGGCCAGCAGCGCCACCACGCGGTCCCAGCCGAAGGCGATGCCGCCGTGCGGCGGGGCGCCGTACTTGAAGCCCTCCAGCAGGAAGCCGAACTTCGTCTGGGCATCGGCCTTGTCCAGGCCCATGAGCTCGAAGACGCGCTCCTGGACGTCGCGTTCGTGGATACGGATGGATCCGCCGCCGATCTCGTTGCCGTTGCACACGATGTCGTAGGCGTAGGACAGCGCGGATTCCGGGTCCTGGTCGAAGGTGTCCAGGAACTCGGGCTTCGGCGAGGTGAAGGCGTGGTGCACGGCTGTCCACTGGCCGGCGCCAACGGCCACGTCGCCCGACGCAACAGCGGCAGCTGCAGGCTCGAACATGGGGGCATCAACCACCCAGCAGAACGCCCAGGCGTTGGGATCGATCAGGCCCGTGCGGTGCCCGATCTCCACGCGGGCAGCGCCCAGCAGTGCGCGGGACGGGGTCTTCTCACCGGCGGCGAAGAAGATGCAGTCGCCCGGCTTGGCACCCACGGCGTCGGCCAGGCCGGCGCGCTCGGTCTCGGTGAGGTTCTTGGCAACGGGACCCGCGAGCTCTCCGTCCTCCTTGTACAGGACGTAGGCCAGGCCCTTGGCGCCGCGCTGCTTGGCCCATTCCTGCCAGGCATCGAGTGCGCGGCGGGCCTGCGAGGCACCGCCGGGCATGACGACCGCACCGACATACGGTGCCTTGAAGACGCCGAAGTTGGTGTCCTTGAAGAACTCGGTCAGCTCGGTCAGCTCCTGGCCGAACCGCAGGTCCGGCTTGTCCGAGCCGTAGCGTGCCATGGCGTCGGCGTAGGTGATGCGCTGGATCGGCGTCGGAATCTCGACGTCGATCAGGTTCCAGACGGCCTTCACGATGTTCTCGCCGATCCGGATGATGTCGTCCTGCTCCACGAAGCTGGCTTCGATGTCGAGCTGGGTGAACTCGGGCTGGCGGTCCGCGCGGAAGTCCTCATCACGGTAGCAGCGGGCGATCTGGTAGTACTTCTCGAAGCCGCCCACCTGCAGGAGCTGCTTGAACAGCTGCGGCGACTGCGGCAGCGCATACCAGGAACCCGGGGCCAGGCGGGCAGGGACCAGGAAGTCGCGGGCGCCTTCGGGCGTTGAACGCGTCAGCGTGGGAGTCTCAATCTCGACGAAGCCCTCTTCGTGCAGCAGTTCGCGTGCAACGCGGTTGGCCTCGGAGCGGAGGCGGATGTTGCGGCTGGGGCCGGGACGGCGCAAGTCCAGGTAGCGGTGCTTGAGCCTGGCTTCCTCGCCCACTTCCACATGTTCGTCGATCTGGAAGGGCAGCGCATCGGCGGTGTTGAGGATGACCACCTTGTCCGCCATGACCTCCACCTCGCCCGTGGCCAGGGCAGGGTTCTCGTTGCCTTCCGGCCGCTTGGAAACCGTTCCGGTTACCTGCAGCACGTATTCGTTGCGCAACCCGTGGAAGACCTCTTCCTCACGGACCACCACCTGCGCCACGCCCGAGGCGTCACGCAGATCGACGAATGCGACACCACCGTGATCACGACGGCGGCCGACCCAGCCTGCCAGGGTTACGGTTTGTCCAATGTGCTCGGAGCGAAGGGATCCGAGGTCATGTGTGCGCAGCACAGCATTCCTTTCAGAAGGAAGACAGAATGAAGTTCAAATACGATCGTTGCGGAAACGATCCCGTCCGAGTTTACCCGTTTGAAAGGTTCCTGCCCCGCCATGACCAAGCACCAGCAGCTGCAACGAAGGCTAGGTGTGGCCGATGCAACAGCCATCGGACTCGGATCCATGCTTGGCGCGGGCGTTTTTGTGGTCTTCGCCCCGGCCGCCCGGCTCGCCGGAAACCTGCTCCTCGTGGCCATCGCCGTGGCGGGGGCCGTGGCCTACTGCAATGCCGTCGCCTCGGCCCAGCTCGCGGCAAAGTATCCGCAGAGCGGCGGCACCTACGTCTACGGCCGGAAGCAACTCGGCGAGTGGCCGGGGTTCCTTGCCGGCTGGGGATTCGTCACGGGCAAATCGGCCTCCTGCGCAGCCATGGCCCTGACCTTCGGCCAGTATGTTGCACCGCAGTTCGCCACTCCCGTGGCCGTCGCGGCCGTCGCGGCGCTGACCGGCGTCAACCTGCTGGGCATCACGCGGACTGCCTTCCTGACGCGCATCCTGCTCGCCGTGGTCCTGGCAACGCTCGCCTTCGTCGCCACCGCGAGCATTCTGGGGCCGCACGTGTCCGGCGCCGGGGCTTTCTCCGGGCCGGCGGGTGCTGTCTCTGGTTTGGCTGGCGCTGTGTCTGACAGCACCTGGGGCATCCTGCCCGCCGCGGGCCTAATGTTCTTCGCCTTTGCCGGGTACGCCCGCATTGCCACCCTCGGCGAGGAGGTCAAGGACCCGGCGCGCGTCATTCCGCGGGCGGTCCTCGGCGCCCTGGCCGGCGCCCTGGTGATCTACCTGCTGCTGGGGGCCCTACTGCTGGTGCATCTTCCCGTTGAGGTGCTCGCCTCCTCAACGGCACCGCTGCTGGACGCCGTGGAGCAGTCCCGCCTGTCCGCCGGAGCGCCGGTTGTCCAGGCGGGTGCCGCGGCGGCCTCGCTCGGCGCGCTGCTGGCCCTCATCACCGGGGTGGGGCGCACGGCCATGGCCATGGCCCGGGAACGCGATTTGCCGGGCCCGCTGGCCAGGGTGGGCGGGCGCCATCCGGTACCGGTGACCGCCGAACTGGCGGTGGCCGCCGTCGTTGTTTTACTGCTGCTGACCACCGACGTGCTGACAGTGGTCGGTTTCTCCAGCTTCGGGGTCCTGCTGTACTACGCGGTGACGAATGCCGCCGCCTTCACACTGCGTGACCGGCCCTGGCATGCGCCCAAATGGCTCAACGCCGCCGGCCTGGCCGGATGCCTGATCCTGGCGTTCACGCTGCCGGCGGCGTCGGCGCTCGGCATGGCGGCTGTCATGGCCGCCGGCCTCGCCGGACGGGCGGTTGTGCTTGCGGTGCGGAAGCACCGGGGCCGTTAAAAGCCCAGCCCCGGCGCGCAGCGGCTCTGCAGGCCGAATCCTGTCAGCTCAGGAAGCAGGTGCGGCGATAACCTGGACGTGGAGGTCCTCGTCGGCCGGCGTCCAGGTCGCCGGGTCAGCGTCAACCTGCACGCCCGAGCGGATGTCCTTCACCTGGTGCTTGCCGTCCTCGTCAGTGAACCAGACGAATGGAATGCCGCGCCGGTCCGCGAACTTGATCTGCTTGCCGAACTTCTCCGCCTTGGCAGCCACTTCCGCGGCGATGCCGCGGCTGCGCAGCTCCGTGGCCACGTCCTGCGCCTCGCCCCAGCTCTCATCGGAGGTGAGCGCCACAAACACCGCCGTGGGAACGGAACGGGACGCCTTCGCCAGGTCCTGGCTAAGGATGCGCGAGACGAGCCGCGTCACGCCGATCGAGAGCCCAACCCCGGGGAACTTCCGGTTGCCCTTGCTGGCCAGGGCGTCGTAGCGGCCGCCGGAGCAGATCGAGCCAAGCTGCTCGTGGCCCACCAGGACGGTTTCCACGACAGTTCCGGTGTAGTAGTCCAGGCCGCGGGCGATGCTCAGGTCGGCGACGACCTTTCCCGGAACCCGCTTGACGGCGGCCTCGATCACCTGTTCGAGTTCGTTCAGGCCCTCCTCCAGGAGGTCGTCGCTCACGCCCAGCGAGCGGACCTGTGCCACGAAGGACGTGTCCTCGGTCCGGATGCTGGCCAGCTTCAGGGCCGCCTGCGCCTGCTCGTCGGTGGCACCGAGTTCGGCCTTGAGCAGTTCAGCCACCTTCTCCGGCCCGACCTTTTCCAGCTTGTCGATGCTGCGCAGCACTCCGGCGGTGTCGGTCAGGCCGATGCCGCGGTAGAAACCCTCGGCAAGCTTCCTGTTGTTGATCCGCAGCCGGAACTCCGGAATCGGGAGGGCGCCCAGTGCTTCGGCGATGACGAGCGCAATCTCAACGTCGTAGCGGAAGGGCAGCTCGGCGTCGCCCACCACGTCGATGTCCGCCTGCGTGAACTCGCGGGCACGGCCTTCCTGGGGGCGTTCGCCGCGCCAGACCTTCTGGATCTGGTAGCGGCGGAACGGGAACGCCAGGTAGCCGGCGTTTTCCACCACGTACCGGGCGAAGGGCACGGTCAGGTCAAAGTGCAGGGCGAGGGCATGCGGATCGTGTTTGCCCTTGGATTCCTCGCCTTCGTCGTCCTGCAGCCGGCTCAGGCCGTACACCTCTTTGTCGATCTCGCCCTTGCGGAGCAGCTGACCCACGGTTTCCACTGCCCGGGTCTCAATCGAGGCGAAGCCGTGCAGTTCAAAGGTGCGGCGCAGCGAGTCCAGGACATGCTGCTCCACCAGCCGCTCCTCGGGAAGCCACTCGGGGAATCCGGACAGGGAGGCGGTGCGTGCCATGGTGGAGTTTCTCCTCGGGTAAACGAAGGCCGGAGCCGCTGCGCTCTGTTCCGCGTCGCCATTTGGGTCAAACGGCGGCGGCAGCGGCGGGAGTCCAGCCTCTTCTGCATAAACTTATGTGCGGCAGCCAGTTTATGCTTTCGGCGCCTGCATCTCTAATGCAGGGTCCGTGCTCTGGCGGGCTGCCGCCGGGTGCCTTCAGTGGCTCCCCGGCCCGGCAGTGACGATCGATGAGGAGGACCCGTGGCGGCCAGTCCACGCGAGACACGCGAAGCCAAGCGGCGCATCCAGCAGATGGAGGCCAAACGGGAGCTTCGCCGGGACCAGGAGAAGCGCCGCAAACGCGACAACCTGGTAGCGGGAGGTGCGGGAGCAGCAGCGGTGCTGCTCGCCGTCGTGCTTCAACTGACGGTCTTTGCCGGGAACCCGACCGAAGAGGAATTCGCGGCCGCCCAGGCGGGCCTGGCGACGCCGCCTCCCACCCCGTCCGCGTCCGCGACGCCCTCGGCCACGCAGACCAACGCTGCGAACATCCCTAAACCGGCGACGGCGGCCGGCAAGACGTACACCGGATCCCTCGAGCTGAACAGCGGAACACTCGGCGTGCAGCTGGACGGCACCAAGGCCCCGCAGGCAGCGGCCGTGTTCAAGTCCCTGGCCGACCAGGGCTACTACAAGGGCGTCAGCTGCCACCGCCTCACCACCGCCGAGAACTTCGGCGTCCTGCAGTGTGGCTCCAAGACCGGCGACGGCCAGGGCGACCCCAACTACACCTGGGGGCCGCTGGAGAACACGCCAGCGGACAACAAGTACCCCGCCGGCACCATCGCAGTGGCCCGAACCGGCAACAACGCCTACGGCAACGGCACGCAGTTCTTCATCGTCTACAAGGACACGGTCATCCCCGCCGACTCCGCCGGCGGCTACACCGTCGTGGGCAAGGTGACCTCGGGCCTTGATGTCGTAACGAAGATTGCGGCTGCCGGTCTTAAGACCGGCGAAAGTGGCACAGACGGCGCTCCTGCGGAAGCAGTCACGATAGACTCGTTTTCTCTGAAGTAGGAACCCTGCGGTGCCAGCAGCCACGGGCGACTTATGAATGGGTATTTTCCTCCAAGCGAAAGACTTTTAGCGGTGACAGACAGTCAGAAATCCGACGAAACAGCAGCCGAAGTGACCGAGGTCCAGGCTTCCCCCGAATCTGTGGACGGAGCGCAGTCCGTGGAAGCGGCCGAGCCCGCGGACGCGGCTCAGGCCGAGGAGGCAGCACAGCCTGCGGCGCCAGTGCAGCCCGAGGAGGCAGTGCAGCCCGAGGAGGCTGCAAAGCCCGACGCCACGCAGGAAAGCCCGCAGCCGGAAGCTGCGCAGGAAAAGCCGGCACCGTCACCGCGTCCGACGCCGGCTCCCCGGCCCGCTCCCACGCCCGCAGCGTTTGCTGCCCGGCCCAAGGCCGGCCCGGCTGCCACCGTGACACCGGCGCAGGCACCGCCCGCCACCTCGCTGGCCGAAGCAGCCCGCTGGGGCCGCGTTGAGGGCGATGGCCACGTGTTCCTGACCATCGACGGCGAAGAACACCCCGTCGGTCAGTATCCGGACGTCAGCAACGATGAGGCCCTGGCCTACTTCGCACGGAAGTATGACGACGTCGTCGCCCAGATTGTGCTGCTGGAACAGCGTGTGGCGTCGAAGGCCCCCACCACTGACATGCAGAAAACCGTGACGCACCTGCGCGAGCAGCTCGCCGAACGGAACATGGTGGGCGACATCCGTTCCGCGGAGGGCCGGCTGGACACCCTTTCCGCGCAGATCACCGAGCTTGAGAAGGCGGAGAAGGCCCAACATGACGCCGTCCGCGCTGCCGAGCTGGCCGCCCGCGAGGCCATTGTGGCCGAGGCGGAGGCGATCTCCGGAACCGATCCGGCGCAGGTTCAGTGGAAGACGTCCAGCGCTCGCATGAACGAGCTGTTTGAGAGCTGGAAGGCTGCGCAGAAGAGCGGTGTGCGCCTGGGCCGCAGCAACGAGGACGCCCTGTGGAAGCGTTTCCGCGCCGCGCGGACCGTTTTCGACCGGCACCGCCGCGCGTACTTCTCCCAGCTGGACAGCAACAACTCGGCGGCAAAGGCTGCCAAGGAGAAGCTGATCGCCGAGGCCGAAGCACTGTCATCGTCGACGGACTGGGGCTTCGCCGCCGGGGAATACCGCCGGCTGATGGACGAGTGGAAGGCGTCGCCGCGTGCCAGCCGCAAGGATGACGACGCCCTGTGGGCCCGGTTCCGCGCCGCGCAGGACGTCTTCTTCAGCTCCCGCCAGGCAGCCAATGACGAGATCGACCAGGAGTACGCCGCCAACCTCAAGGTCAAGGAAGCGCTCCTGGAGGAGGCCTCCGGCATCCTTCCGGTCAAGGACATCGCAGCCGCCAAGAAGGCCCTGCAGTCCATCCATGACCGCTGGGAAGAGGCAGGCAAGGTTCCGCGGGCGGACATGGGCCGGATTGAGGCCGGGCTGCGGCGCATCGAGGATGCAGTCCGCCAGGCCGAGGACGAGAAGTGGCAGCGCTCCAACCCGGAGACCAAGGCCCGCACCAACAGCGCGCTGAGCCAGCTCGAATCGGCCATTGCCGGGCTGAAGGACGATCTGGCTGAGGCAGAGAAGGCCGGCGACCAGCGCAAGATCAAGGCCGCCAAGGAAGCCCTGGAAGCCCGCCAGGCGTGGCTGGACCAGATCCAGCGTTCGGCGAGCGAGCTCTCCTAAGCACAGCATCAGTACAGGCCCCGTTCCGGTTATCCACATAGCCGGGGCGGGGCCTTACCTGTTGCAGCCGCGTCCGGCAGGATGACGGAATGGCTCCTTTATCCCAGGCCCTTCAATCACGGGGCGGGTCCCCGCCCGCGGACCCTCCCGCGCAGCTGCTGGAGCTTTATGCGCCGGGGCTGCCGTTCACCTGGCCTGAGCTTCAGTGTATGGCGGCCGACGGCGTGC
Organism: Arthrobacter sp. NPDC057388; assembly: GCF_042668165.1. Taxonomy (NCBI): domain Bacteria; kingdom Bacillati; phylum Actinomycetota; class Actinomycetes; order Micrococcales; family Micrococcaceae; genus Arthrobacter; species Arthrobacter sp. NPDC057388. Next base: position 14,863 of record NZ_JBHVBL010000058.1, on the reverse strand, counting down.
TGACGCAGCTCTATCAGCACGGCTACACCGTTCCCGGGACTGCGGCCTCCCCGCAGCTGAGGGCACGCGCCGCCGCGTACGGGGTTCCGGCGCCCGTGCGCCGGCGGGTGGTGGCGGGGCGGATGACGGCGGCGTGGATTTATGGCTGCGCCCGGGAGCCTGACCGGTTGGCCCTGCTGGTGGACGCCAAACGGCGGATCTCCAGTCTTCGCTCCACCCGCGGCTGCACACTTCATGAGGTGCGGCTCGGACCGTTCGACGTCGTGAGCCTGGGCGGGCTGATGGTCTCGAGTCCGCTGCGGACAGCTTTGGACATTGCCCTGCATGTCAACGCCGAGATGGCCGTTCCCGCACTGCGGCTGCTTCTGGAGAAGCCCGAACTCGACGTCAGGCTCCGGCTCCTGGTCCTGGCGGTCGAGGCGATGCCCCGGCTGCCGCATAAAAATGCTGCCCTGGAGAAGCTCGCGCTGCTAGCCTCTCCGCCGGTTGCCCGTGGTCCGGTAGACGTCGAACACCCCGTCGATCCTCCGCACAGCACTGAGCACGTGGCTCAGGTACTTGGGGTCCCCCATCTCGAAGGCAAACTTTGAGATGGCCACACGGTCCGTGGATGTGTGGACACTGGCCGCGAGGATGTTCACGTGGTTGTCGGAAAGGACCCGAGTCACATCCGACAGGAGGGACTTCCGGTCCAGCGCCTCCACCTGGATCTCCACGAGGAAGACGCTGGACTGGGTTGGCGCCCAGTCCACATCGACAATCCGGTCGGGCTGGTCCTTGAGTCCGGAGACGTTGGTGCAGTCCGTCCGGTGCACCGACACGCCCGAGCCGCGCGTGACGAAACCGAGGATCGGGTCGGGCGGCACGGGGGTGCAGCAGCGGGCCAGCTTCACCCAGACGTCGCCCACGCCGCGGACCACCACGCCGGAGTCCGAGAACCGGGCCTTGCTGACCTGGGTCGGGATGCTGACCTCGGTGAGGTCGTCATCCGGAGTCTCGTTGCCGCCGAGGCTCTCGACGAGCTTCTCCATGACCGACTGGGCTGAGGTGTGGCCGTCGCCCACGCCGGCGTACAGCCCGGCGATGTCCACGTACTTGAAGTCCTCGGCCACGGCGGCCAGCGCGTCGTGCGTCATCAGGCGCTGCAGCGGCAGGTTCTGCTTGCGCATGGCGCGCGTCAGCAGCTCCTTGCCGCGGTCGATCGCCTCTTCGCGGCGTTCCTTGCTGAACCACTGCCGGATCTTGTTGCGGGCCCTGGCGCTCTTGACGAAGTGCTGCCAGTCCTGGCTGGGGCCGGCGCCTTCGGCCTTCGAGGTGAAGATCTCCACCCAGTCGCCATGGTTCAGCTCGCTGTTGAGCGGCACGAGCTTGCCGTTGACCCGGGCCCCGATGGTGCGGTGGCCCACCTCGGTGTGCACGGCATAGGCAAAGTCCACCGGGGTCGAGCCGGCGGGCAGCGCCATGACCTCGCCCTTGGGGGTGAACACGAACACCTCACGGGCGTTGATCTCGAACCGGAGCGAGTCGAGGAACTCACCGGGATCGGAGGTCTCCTGCTGCCAGTCCACGAGGGAACGCAGCCAGCCCATGTCGCCGTCGCGCGGGCTGCCGGGTCCCATGGCGGTCCGGTTCGGCTGGTCCTTGTACTTCCAATGCGCTGCCACACCGTATTCGGCGCGGCGGTGCATCTCATGGGTCCGGATCTGGATTTCAACCGGCTTGCCGCCGGGGCCGATGACCGTGGTGTGCAGGGACTGGTACATGTTGAACTTCGGCATCGCGATGTAGTCCTTGAACCGGCCAGGCAGCGGGTTCCAGCGCGAATGCAGGGTGCCCAGGGCGGCGTAACAGTCGCGGACCGAGTCCACCAGGACCCGGACGCCCATGAGGTCGTTGATGTCGTCGAAGTCCTTGTCCCGGACGATCATCTTTTGGTAGATCGAGTAATAGTGCTTCGGCCGTCCGGTGATCGTGGCCTTGATCCGTGCCGTGCGGAGATCGTCGGCGATCTGGTTCCGGATCACGCTGAGGCTCTTCTCGCGCTCCGGGGTGCGGTCCCCCACCATGCGCACGATTTCCTCGTACACCTTGGGATAAAGCGCCGCGAAGGACAGGTCCTCAAGCTCCCACTTGATGGTGTTCATGCCGAGCCGGTGCGCCAGCGGGGCGAAGATTTCCAGGGTTTCGCGGGCTTTGCGGGCCGACGATTCGGCCGAGACGAACCGCCACGTGCGCGCGTTGTGGAGCCTGTCTGCGAGTTTGATCATCAGGACACGGATGTCCTTGGCCATGGCCACGACCATCTTGCGGACGGTCTCCGACTGGGCCGCCTCACCGAAACTGACCTTGTCCAGCTTGGTGACACCGTCAACCAGCATGGCCACTTCGGAGCCAAAATCGGCGCGGAGGTCCTCGAGGGTGTACGGCGTGTCCTCCACGGTGTCATGGAGCAGCGCCGCGGCCAGCGTTGTGCCGCTGAGCCCCAGCTCGGCGAGGATGGTCGCAACGGCGACGGGGTGCGTGATGTAGGGGTCGCCGCTCTTGCGCTTCTGGCCGCGGTGGCTTTGCTCGGCGACTACGAAGGCCCGCTGGATGAGGTCGAAGTCTTCCTTGGGGTTGTTTGCCCGGACGGTCCGCAGCAGCGGTTCCAGGATGGGCGAGTAGGTGGCGGTGCTCCGGCCCGTCAGACGTGCCAGGCGGGACCTGGTGCGCTCACGCCGGCCGGGAAATGTGGGCCGCACGCCGGAGCTGTCCACGGGCACACCTGGTCCCGGGCGTCCGCCAGCCACCAGACCAGTCTGCTGTCCCTGGCCCGCGTTGCCTCCGGCTGCCGCTGGCGCCGACGTCGAACGTTCTTCCAATGAAGTACCCCTCACGACCCGTTTAATTATCCCAGTGTATTCCCGCTCCGCACCCGACCGATAACCGCGCCCGCTACGCAGATCCCGTCCGGCATCCGGTGGGCCCGGCCGGCTAAAGCGCGGGTTAACGCAAGACCGGACGCCGTCGGGGTGACGGCATCCGGTCTGTTGCGGAGCGTTCTAAGCTTTTGCCGGCTCGGCGGCAGCCGCCTTGGCAGCGGCGTCCGCGCGGCGCTGCCTGACGCGCTGGGCCTGCTTGACGAGCGGTGCCTCCCCTTGACGCAGCCAGGCGTACATCGGTGCCGCGATGAAAATCGTCGCTGCCGTGCCGATCAGGATCCCGACGAACAGGGCAAGCGAAAGATCGCGCAGGGTTCCGGCACCCAGCAGGCCGGCTCCAATGAACAGGATGGCACCGACCGGAAGGATGGCAACCATCATGGTGTTAATGGAGCGGACCAGCGTCTGGTTGACCGCCAGGTTGACTTCCTCGCCGAAGGTGCGGCGTGTGGAGGAGTCGATGTCGGCCGTGTTCTCACGGATCTTGTCGAACACCACCACGGTGTCATACAGCGAGTAGCTGAGCACCGTCAGGAAGCCGATGATCGCCGACGGCGTGACCTCGAAATCGCTGAGGGCGTAGACGCCGGCGGTGATGAACATCGTGACCAGCATGCCGATGATGGCCGAGAGCGACATCTTCCAGGTGCGGAAGTACAGGGCCATCAGCACTGTCGCGAGGGCCACAAAGACCACAAGGCCGATCAGCGCCTGCTTGGTGACATCAGCACCCCAGGTGGGTCCCACGAAGGTGGAGGTCACCTCGTTGTCGGTCACGCCGTAGGCCTTGGTGAGGCCTTCCTTGATCTTGAGGGTCTCGTCGTCGGTGAGCTTGTCCGTCTGGATCCGCATCGTGGTGCCGGCCACGTTGGCGACGCGCGGCACGCTGCCGGGAACGACGTCGTGGACGGCTTTCTCCCCTAGGGCCGCTTCGGTGGTCTTGACGTTGGAGACCGTGAACTCGGAGCCGCCCCGGAACTCGATGCCCAGGTTGAATCCGCCCTTGACGGCCGGAATCAGAATGGACAGCGCAACCGCGGCGGCGGCCACGAGGAACCAGATCTTCTTGGCCCCGACGAAGTCATAGGAACGCTTGCCCGTGTAGAGCTCGTTACCGAATTTCGCGAAACTGGACATTACTTGCCCTCCTTGGCCGGGCCCTTGGAGGAACCGGCAAGTTGCTCCTGCTGCTCCGCGCGGCGGCGTTCAGCGATGGTCATCCGACGCTCGGCCTCAGCCGCTGCGCCGGCGTTCTTGGCGCGCACCACTGACGGCTTGTCCTCGGGACTGCGGAGCCTGCCGGCGCCGCGGTAGAGAGGCACCGCGCCCAGGCGCTCGGGGTCAAGACCGGAGAACTTGTGGCCTTCGCCGAAGAACCGGGTCCTGGCCAGCTGCTGCAGGGTCGGGTGGGTGAACATGAACACCACGATGAGGTCGGCAATGGCGGTCAGGCCCAGCGTGAAGGCAAAGCCACGCACGTTGCCGACAGCCACGAAGTACAGCACGAGTGCGGCCAGGAGGTTGACCGCCTTGGATGCCAGGACGGTCCGCTTTGCACGCTTCCAGCCGTTCTCCACCGCGGACACCAAGCCGCGGCCTTCGCGGAGTTCGTCACGGATGCGTTCGAAGTAGACGATGAACGAGTCCGCCGTCTGGCCAATGGCCACGATAATGCCGGCCACACCGGCGAGGGAGAGCCGGTAGTTCTCGGTCCAGCCAAGGATGGCAATGGCAAGGTAAGTGAGGAGACCCGCCACCACCAGCGACGCAATGGTGACAAAGCCGAGCGCCCGGTATTGGAACAGGGAGTAGACCACCACCAGCAGCAGGCCGATGAGGCCGGCCAGCAGACCCATCCGGAGCTGCTCACCGCCAAGGGTGGCCGAGATCTGCTGCTCGCTCTGGATGTCGAAGCTGATAGGCAGGGCACCGAACCGCAGCTGGTCGGACAGGACCTTGGCGGACTGTTCGGTGAAGCCGCCGGTGATCTGGGGGCGTCCGTCGGTGATCACTGCCTGGGTCCGGGGAGCGGAAATGACCTGGTCATCCAGGACGATGGCGAACTGGGACTTGGGATCGGCACCGGTTTCGCCGCCAGCGGCGACGTAGAACTGGTTGAGGCGTTCGGTGACCGTCTTGAACTTGGCCGTGCCCTCCGCGTTGAACTGGATGTTCACAGCCCAGTCATTGGTGACGGCACCCTGCGCGCCCTGCTGCAGCTGGAAAGTGGAACCCTGGATGTCCACGCCCTTGACCTCGACCGGGCCAAGGATGTACTTGATCGCGGGTGTCTGGTCGGTGGCGGGTTCGCAGGTGACCAGCGGCTTGGCCGGGTCGGAGCGCTCCTGCTTGTCCTGGGCCGGGTTGTCACAGTCCAGGGCTTCGAACTGCTTCTGGACGTCCGCGGTGATCCAGTTCGAGTCGCTGGCGTTCGCCGGCTTGGCCGTCGGCTTCGGCAGCTGGGCGGCAGGTGTCCGCTGCTCGGCGGGGACGGCTGCACCGGCGCCGGTTACGAGGACAGGGCGGAAGTTCATGTCCGCGGAGGCCTGGATGAGGGCACGGGTCTCCGAAGAGGGAGTACCGGGCAGGCTCACCACCACGTTGCGTCCGGACTGCGTGCTGATCTCGGCCTCGGCGACACCGGAGCCGTCCACGCGCTGGCGGATGATGGCCACCGCCTGGTTGAGCTGCTCCTCGTTGATGTCCGAGCCGCCCTCAACCTTGGGCGCCAGGATCATCTGGGTGCCGCCCTCCAGGTCCAGGGCAAGCTTCGGGCTCCAGCTGGCAACCCCGGACATTGTGCCGCCCGCTAGGACGGCCGTCATGGCAGCCAGGATTACGCCAAGCCAGACCAGCACCCGAAGGGATGGTTTATTGCGGCCAGTTCGTGCCATTGCCTATCTTTCTATTAATTGCGGAGGGCCGCCGGAGCGAGAATGTCGCATCCGGCGGCTCCGCAGCCGTAGACAGCTGTACTGTGCGGAAGCGGCTGTACTGTGCGGAAGCGGCGGACTAGATGTCCTTCTTGCCCTCATCGTTGAGGCGCCTGAGGGTTTCATCCGGGGTCTCGTTGACCGTATCGTCCCTTTTTTCAGTGTGCAGCTCGTCTTCAGTGGCCAGGCGTTCCGGGGCCGTCAGCGCCGAGGCGTCGTCGGGAACAGCGGTCGCTTCGGCGGCGGCGGGCTCCACGATCTTGGTTACGGCCTGGCGGTGGACGGTGGCCAGGTGGCCCGGCGACAGTTCCAGGACAACCTTGTTCTCGGCCTCGTCGATCGACACGATGCGGCCGAAGAGACCGAAGCTGGTCATGACCTCGATGCCGGGGGCGAACTGCGACTGCAGCTGGGCCTGCTGCTGCTGGGTCTTCTTGTTGCGGCGGAACATCATGAAGATGAAAACGCCGAGCATGACGAACAGCAGAATGGTCATGATGTCGATGCCGCCGCCGGCCTGCGGCTGGGCCTGGGCACTGATATGTGCGAGCAAGTGAGTTCCGTTCTGTACTTACGTAGCTGGTTGACAGCGACGTCCGCTTTGTACCGGGCTGCCCGCCCGGACACGGGGAACCGGCCGCGGGCGGCCCGCCGGAGCGGGACACGGAAACAAAGCCCGGACGTGCCGAGCGTCTTTCCAGTCTAGAGGGAAAAGCTGGGAGGACGCTGCTATTGGGTGCTGGAAACCCATTCAGATGACGAATCTTCATCGCCCGGTTCCGCGGCGAATAGGTCCAGGGTTTCCTGGCCAAAGACCCCTGCGGGCACTGCCAGTCCGAGGTGGGCCCACGCCGGGGCCATGGCGATCCGGCCACGGGGTGTCCTCCCGAGGAGCCCTTCCCGGACAAGATATGGTTCCGCGACCGTCTCGACAGTTTCCGGCTCCTCGCCCACGGCGATCGCCAGGGTTGACAGGCCCACCGGGCCGCCGCCAAATTTGGTGATCAGGGCTTCCAGCACGGAACGGTCCAGCCGGTCCAGCCCGCGCTTGTCCACTTCATACATGTCGAGGGCGCCGGAGGCAGAGCGGGCATCGATCTGTTCGATGCCGTGGACCAGCGCCCAGTCCCGGACGCGCCGCAGCAGCCGGTTCGCAATACGGGGAGTCCCGCGTGACCGGCCGGCAATCTCCGTAAATCCGGCCGAGTTCACCTTCAGGTCGAGGAGTCCGGCAGACCGCCGCAGCACGAGCTCAAGCTCTTCCACCGTGTAGAACTCCAGGTGGCCGGTGAAGCCGAAACGGTCCCGGAGGGGCCCCGGCAGGAGGCCGGCCCGCGTGGTGGCGCCCACCAGCGTGAACGGCGGCAGTTCCAGCGGGATGGCGGTTGCACCGGCACCCTTGCCCACAACGATGTCCACGCGGAAGTCCTCCATGGCCATGTAGAGCATTTCCTCGGCCGGGCGGGACATCCGGTGGATCTCGTCGAGGAACAGGACTTCGCCCTCCGAGAGCGAGGAAAGAATGGCTGCCAGGTCGCCGGCGTGCTGGATCGCCGGGCCGCTGCTGATCCGCAGCGGAGCGTTCATCTCGGAAGCGACAATCATGGCGAGGGTGGTCTTGCCGAGTCCCGGAGGGCCGGAAAAGAGGACGTGGTCAGCGCTCCGGCCTCGCATCCGGGAGGCCTTCAGCACCAGGGAAAGCTGCTTGCGGACCCTGTGCTGGCCCACGAAGTCATCGAGGTTCTTCGGCCGGAGTGCCGCCTCGATGGCGCGTTCCTCCGGCTCTTCTCCCCCGGCGACCAGGGACTGCTCAGCCACGGCTGCCTACCCTGTTCCCGGCCCTGGCACCGTCCTGGCCGAGCCAGCGCAGCGTAGTGCGCAGGATCTCGGCAACGTTGCCTTCGCCGGCGAGTCCGGGTGCGTCCGCAAGTGCCTTGTCGATGCTGCCGGTGGCGTCCTTCTCGGACCAGCCGAGGCTGGTCATGGCCGCCACGACCTGCGGCTTCCAGAGTTCCTCGGCGGAAGCCGCTGCCGCTCCGGCCGGAGCGGCCGTGCCGTGCGGCACCAGCTTCCCGGCGAGTTCCAGGACGATGCGGCCAGCCACCTTGGGGCCGATGCCCGGCACTTTGGTGAAGGTTTTGCTGTCGCCGGTATGCGCCGCCACCCTGATCGCCTCGGGGTCGTGCACCGCCAGGACGGCCAGGGCGAGCCGCGGGCCCACACCGCTGACGCTGAGCAGGACGTCGAAAACTTCCCGTTCGTCGTCGTTCGCGAAGCCGAACAGGGTCAGGGAGTCCTCGCGGACGATGAGGGACGTAAAGAGCTTCCCTTCCTCGCCGGTCCGCAGCTTGCTGAGCGTCTGGGGGGTCGCCTGGACGCTCATGCCGGCACCGTTGAGGTCGATGACAGCGGTGGACAGTCCGACGTGCGCCACGGTTCCGCGGAGAAAACTAATCAAGGCCGGGGCTCCTGAACTTGCGCCGGCAAATACCGACTATCCGAACATACCTACGAATACCCTAGCAAGGCCCCGCGACATCAGCGTGCACGGCGCGCCTTGGCCTCCGCTTCGGCCCAGGCGCGCTGCGCGGGCGTCAGCGACTGGCCACCGGCACCGCGGGCCGTAGCCGAACCGCCGCCCGCCATCGCGGCACCGCTGCCCGCCCGCCAGGCGTGCGTAATGGCAAGGGCAAGCGCGTCCGCCGCGTCGGCAGGGCGCGGCGGGGCCTCCAGCCGCAGGATCTTGGTGACCAGCTTGGTGACCGCGTCCTTGTTCGAGGAGCCGCTGCCGGTCACCGCCGCCTTCACCTCCGACGGGGTGTGCAGCGCCACGGGGATGCCGCGCCGGGCGGCGGCGGCAATGACGACGCCGGACGCCTGGGCCACGCCCATGACCGTGCTGACGTTCATTTGCGAGAACACGCGTTCCACCGCGAGAACGTCCGGCTCATAGCGGTCGAGCCAGTCGTCGACGGCGAGGGCGATCACCAGCAGGCGCTGGTCAAGAGTCTCCTCCGGAGACGTTCCCACAACGCCAACAGCCACCATGGTTGCCCGGCGGTTCTTTTCGACGTCGACCACTCCAATGCCGCAGCGGGTCAGTCCGGGGTCAATGCCCAGTACGCGCAGCGTCACGTGCAACCGCCCCGGTACGCCGCGCGGGAAATCACTCGGCTTCCAGGGCAGCCTGAACTTCGTCGCTGAGGTCAGCGTTGCTGTACACGTTCTGGACGTCGTCGAGGTCCTCAAGGGCGTCCACGAGCTTCATGAACTTCTTGGCGGCGTCCAGGTCCAGCGGCACCTCCATGGAGGGCACGAATTCAGCCTCGTCGGTGTCGTACTCGATGTCGGCTTCCTTGAGCGCGTCGCGGACGGCCTGCAGGTCCTTGGGTTCCGAGTGGATTTCGAAGGTGTCGCCGTTGTCCTTGACCTCTTCGGCACCGGCATCCAGCACCGCCATCAGGACGTCGTCCTCGGTGAGGCCGTTCTTGGGCAGCGTCACAACGCCCTTGCGGGTGAACAGGTAGCTGACGGAGCCGGGGTCGGCGATGGTGCCGCCGTTGCGGGAGATGGCCAGCCGGACCTCGGATGCCGCGCGGTTCTTGTTGTCGGTAAGGCACTCGATCAGCAGCGCGGAGCCCTGCGGGCCGCGGCATTCGTACATGATCTCCGTGTAGTCAACGACCTCGCCGGTGAGCCCGGCGCCGCGCTTGATGGCACGGTCAATATTGTCGTTGGGAACGGAGGTCTTCTTGGCCTTGGTGACCGCCAGTTCGAGACCGGGGTTGCCGGCGAGGTCGGGCCCACCCATGCGGGCCGCGACTTCGATGTTCTTGATCAGCTTGGCAAACGACTTGGCACGCCGGGCGTCGATGACGGCTTTCTTGTGCTTGGTCGTTGCCCATTTGGAGTGGCCTGACATGCTTTACGCTTCTCCTCTGATCATGCGGATAAAAAGTTCATGCACGCGCTTCTCGCCCGTCACTTCCGGATGGAAGGAGGTGGCCAGCAGCTGGCCTGAACGCACTGCAACAATTCTAGCCGTCCCCTGCAGGTCGGCCGCGTGGGAGGCGTGCTCCTGATCGGCCGGCTCCACCTGGGCCAGGACCTCCACGCCGGGACCCACGCGCTCCACCCAGGGTCCGCGGATAAACACCGCGTGGACCGGCGCCACGCCGTGCTCGGTGGCGCTGAACTCCAGGCCCTTGAAGTCGAGGTCGGTTTCAAACGACTCGCGCTGGCGTCCGAACGCGTTGCGGCGCACCGTGATGTCCAGGCCGCCGAACGTCTGCTGGGGGTTGCCCGCGAGGTCGGCGGCGGGGTCGGCGATGTCGTGTGCCAGCAGGATCATGCCGGCGCAGGAGCCGTACACCGGGAGGCCGTCAGCGATGCGCTGGCGCAGCGGCTCTGCGAGGTCGAAGGCCCGGGCAAGCTTGTCGATGGCGGTCGACTCGCCGCCGGGAATGATGAGTCCGTCGAGTCCGTCAAGCTCCGCGGGGCGGCGGACACCGACGCCGGCAGCACCGGCGGTCTCGACCGCGCGGAGGTGCTCACGGAAGTCGCCCTGGAGCGCCAGAACGCCGATGCGCAGCCCGGCGCCGGGTTTTTCGGGCACTCCGGCCGGGCGCGGAAGGGCGCTGGAAAGGGAATTGGTCATCTAAACAGCATAGTGTCCCGGGCGTGTGCCGCCGTCCCCGCCGGGCGCTGTCCGCCGCATTGCATGCCGCTGCTGGGATATATTACAGAGCATGTTTTCCCTCAGCGTTCCGCTCGGCAAGTTCGTCCGCCGGGTTTCCCGGCTCAGGGGCGGAGGCTCTGCATTCCCCGGCCTGGTGGTCGAAAAAATCGATCCCGGCTTCATGCAGCGGACCCTGTCCACCCTTCCCCACGGCGTCGCCGTCGTCAGCGGCACCAACGGCAAGACAACCACCACCAAGATGGTGGTGGAGCTGCTGGAAAGCCAGGGTTTGAAGGTGTTCACAAACCGCACGGGCAGCAACTTCACCCGGGGTGTAGCGGCCGCCCTGCTCGGCGACGTCGACTGGCGGGGGCGGCTCGACGCCGACATCGCCGTGCTGGAACTGGACGAGGCCCACGCCGTGCACTTCGTCAACCGTGTTCCGCCGCGCTACAGCCTCCTGCTGAATGTGCTCCGGGACCAGCTGGACCGCTTCGGGGAAATCGACAAAACGGCCCAGCTCCTCCAGCACATCGCTTCCAAGACCACGGGGACTGTGGTCCTGAACCGTGAAGACCCGCGGGTGGCGCGGATCGCCGGGACGCTCCACGGGCCCGAGGTCCTCTACTTTGGCCTCGACGATTCCCTGCTGGGCACCTTCCCCAGCGACGATGAACTCCGTGCCGGGCCCGGCAGCCCGGCGCCGGCGGTGCCGGCACGTCCGGAGGCCGATGTTGTCCTCCGCCGGGTGGGCGCCGAGGATGCCGATTTTGAGTACGACGGCGTCACGGTCACCACCGGGATGAAGCTCCGCGGGGTCTACAACATCTTCAACGCCGCCGCCGCGCTGGCCCTGGCCCGCAGCATTTGCGGTGGCGGCGCCGCCACCGCAAACCACGGAACCCTGTTGAAGGCACTCTCCGAGGTGGCTCCCGCCTTCGGGCGGGGCGAAAGCCTTACCGTGGACGGGCTCCCCCTGGACCTCGTCCTGGTCAAGAACCCGAGCGGCTTCCGGCTGGGACTCAAGTCCTTCCCCTCGGGCGGCTACGCCACCATGATCGCCATCAACGACAACTACGCCGACGGCCGCGACATGTCGTGGCTGTGGGACGTGGACTTTGATTCATTGCGGGACGAAGGCGTGGACCAGGTCACCGGCTCCCGGGCGTATGACATGGCCCTGCGCCTGCAGTACGACGAGGTGCAGATCGGGGCGGTGGACACCGATATTCCCGCTGCCCTGGCCGAGTTCATCCGCAAGGGCAAGGGCAAGCCGAAGCGCGTCTTCTGCACCTACACCTCGATGCTCGCCATCCGCCGTGAGCTGTCCAAAATCACCACAGTGGAGGTGGTCTCTTGACCCCCGATTCGGCCGGAACTGCGTCAAAAGGCAGCGCTGCGTCTAAAGGCACCATCCGGGTCCTGCAGCTGTACCCGCGGGACATGAACATCTACGGCGACTGGGGCAACGCCCTGGTGCTCCAGCAGCGCCTGAAGTGGCACGGTTACACGCCGGAACTGCTTGAGTACAACGTGGGCGACGAGTTTCCGGACAGCGTGGACATCATCCTCGGCGGCGGCGGCCAGGACAGTGGCCAGCTGGTCATCCAGGACGATCTTCAGTCCCGGGCCGGGCTGCTCAAAGGAATGGCCGAGGACGGCACGCCGATGCTCCTCATTTGCGGCCTCTACCAGCTGTTCGGCCGCTTCTTCAAAACCCGTTCGGGCCCTGTCATTCCCGGTATCGGGGTTCTGGACGTGGAGACCCACGGTACCGATGAGCGGCTGATCGGCAACGTCAAGGTCACCACCAGGGAATTCGGGGAGGTGCTGGGCTACGAGAACCACAGCGGCCAGACCACCCTGGGTCCCGGCGTCGAACCCCTGGGTACGGTGGCCAAGGGCACGGGCAACAACAGCAGCGACGGCCACGAGGGCGCGCGTTACCGCAACATCGTTGCCAGCTACCTGCACGGTTCCCTGCTGCCCAAGAACCCGGCCCTCGCCGACTTCCTGATCCGGACCGCCGTCGAACGCAAGTACGGATCGTTCACGCCCGGCGAGCCGGACGACCGCTACGCCGTGCTCGCCCGCGAGCACGCGGCCCGCCGGCCGCGCTAGCAGTCGCCGCCGCAGGAGGTTAGCCCGGCCCTTGGCGTGCTGAAGCACACCTCGAAACGTTGTGCCGCGCAAGCCAGCATGAAAGTGTTGCTTCATGACCAATCCCCTCCTGTCCCCCAGCGACCTGCCCTTCGGACTGCCGCCGTTTTCCGACATCGGCGACGCCCACTACGCCGAGGCGGTTAATGCCGGGCTCGCCGAACACCTGGCTGAGATCCAGGCCATTGTGGACAACCCCGAGCCGGCCAACTTCGACAACACGGCGCTGGCCATGGAGCGGTCCGGCCGGCTGCTTGACCGTGCGGCGGCGTCCTTCTTCACGCTCGTTTCATCCGATGCCTCCGAAGCCATCCGAAAGCTGGAGACCGAACTGTCGCCGCGCTTCGCGGCACACCAGGATGCGGTCTACCTCAACCGCGCGCTCTACGAGAGGTTTGCCGCCGTGGAGACCGCGGGCCTGGATGCGGAGTCGGCCAGGCTCGTGGAGGAATACCTCAAGGAGTTCCGTCAGTCCGGCATCCAGCTGGATGACGCCGGACAGGACAGGCTCAGGTCGCTGAACGCCGAATTGTCCCGGCTGGGCACGGAATTCGGCCAGCGGGTCAAGGAAGCCATGAAGTCGGCTGCCCTGCTGCTGGACAACGCCGATGACCTCGCCGGCCTCCCCGAAGACGAGATTGCCAGCGCCGCAGAGGCAGCCCGCGTGGCCGGGCATGACGGCAAGTTCCTTTTGACTCTCATACAGCCCAGCAACCAGCCCGCATTGGCGTCACTGGAGAACCGGGAGGTGCGCCGGCGGCTCTTTGAAGCGTCCCTGGCCCGCGGCAGCTCGGGCGGAGACCTGGACGTCCTGGACCTCGTGAAGTCCATGGTCCGGCTCCGGGGCGAAAAGGCCGCGCTGCTGGGCTTCGCCAACTACGCGGAGCTGGTGGTGGACCGGCAGACGGCGCCGGACTTCGGCGCGGTCCGGTCCATGCTGAACCGGCTGGCACCGGCCGCCGTCCGGAACGCCGACGGCGAGGCAGCCGCGCTGGCCGAAAGCGCCGGACACCCCTTGGAGGCCTGGGACTGGGCCTACTACTCCGCCAAGGTGCGGCGGGAACGGTACACCGTGGACGAGCAGGCCCTCAGGCCGTACTTCGAGCTGGACCGGGTGCTGCAGGACGGGGTGTTCTTTGCCGCAACCGCGCTCTTCGGCATCACCTTCCATGAGCGCAAAGACCTTGCCGGCTACCATGCGGACGTCCGGATCTGGGAAGTCCGGGAAGCGGACGGAACAGAGCTGGGACTGTTCCTGGGCGACTACTACAACCGCGATACCAAGCGCGGCGGGGCGTGGATGAATTCGCTCGTCGACCAGTCGGCGCTCCTCGGCACCAAGCCGGTGGTCATTAACAACCTGAACATCTCCAAGCCGCCGGCAGGTGAGCCCACGCTGCTCACCCTCGACGAGGTGCGCACCGCCTTCCACGAGTTCGGCCATGCCCTGCACGGGCTGTTTTCCAACGTCACCTACCCGCGCTTCTCCGGAACATCGGTACCGCGCGACTTTGTGGAGTACCCGTCCCAAGTCAACGAGATGTGGATCATGTGGCCGGAGGTGCTGGCGAATTACGCGCGCCACCACGCAACCGGGGAGCCGCTGGCGCAGAACGTCATCGACCGGCTCAACGAGTCCCGCCTGTGGGGCGAGGGGTTCGCCACCACCGAGTATCTCGGAGCCGCGCTGCTGGACCTTGCCTGGCACGTCCTGGAAGCCGGGGACGTGCCGGAGGACGCCCTCGAGTTCGAGGCGAAAGCACTGGCGGCAGCAGGGGTGGCCCATCCGCTGATTCCGCCGCGGTACCGGACTGGATACTTCCAGCACATATTCGCGGGCGACGGTTACGCCGCTGGCTACTACTCCTACATCTGGAGCGAGGTGCTCGACGCCGAGACCGTGGACTGGTTCACCGAGAACGGCGGCCTGACCCGGGCCAACGGTGACCGCTTCCGCGCTGAACTCCTCTCCCGCGGCAACAGCCGTGACCCGCTCGAGTCGTTCCGCATCCTCCGCGGCCGCGATGCCGCCCTGGAGCCGCTCCTCAAACGCCGCGGGCTGGAATAAGCATTCGTCGATTGCTCCGTAGATGCCCTTTAGAGCGGCGAAAACGGCAGTTACGGAGCAACCGATGCGGGTTAAACGACGACGGCCGGTCACCTCGGAAGGC